>CAJQQR010000036.1 GCA_905480545.1 uncultured Pirellulaceae bacterium | reverse complement strand
TTTGAAACTTGACCCAGCGATAAAACAATGCCGATTCAATGGTTCCCCGGCCACATGCACAAAGCGCGGGTTGAAATTCAGTCCGTTTTGCCCAAAGTCGATTTGGTCATTGAGATTTTGGATGCGAGGATTCCCTACTCTAGTGAGAATCCAATGCTGGCAGAATTGCGAGGTGATAAGCCATGCTTGAAGGTTTTATCGAAAAGCGATCTTGCAGATGAATCGCAAACTGAGAATTGGCAAAAGCATTTGGAGGCTAATACAAGCGTTCGTGTCGTATCGGTTACCAAAGAAGATGTTCCGACGATTCGTCGCTTGAAGTCCGTGGCTCAACAAATGTTGCCCGATCGCGAGGGAAAATCGATTACCGCGATGATCGCAGGCATCCCGAACGTTGGAAAATCGACGATCATCAATTTCCTCGCGGGAAAAAAAATTGCCAAGACAGGAAATACTCCTGCCGTGACTCAGCAGCAACAGCGGGTGAGTATCGGTGATGCCTTTACGTTACTTGATACGCCAGGGATCCTTTGGCCAAATGTACACAACATTAACAGCGGCTATCGGTTGGCGTTAATTGGTTCGATCAAAGAAACGGCAATGGACTTTGCTGATGTTGGATTCTTTGCCGCACGTACCATGTTGGAGATGCATCTGGATCGAATTATCGAGCGATACGAGTTGGAACCGATACCGACATCGGACTTGGAGGTTATTGAGGCGATCGGTCGTCGCCGGGGTTGCCTTGGAAAAAGTGGAGTGGTTGATCTTGATCGCGCTTCCCGGATTTTGGTGAACGAAATTCGTTCAGGTGGGTTGGGGCGAGTCACGCTGGAGACACCTGCCATGATGGAAAAAGAAAAAGTGGAAACCGCCGCAAGGATCTCCGAAAAGACGGAGCAATCCAAACGCAAGGACGAAAAACGAAAAAAGAAATTCCGTGATCAACAGCGTGCCAAGCGAAAATCACGTGAAATGAGATAGCAACCAGCGAGGACTGGTTTTCTCCTGAGTAAAATTCGATTGGGCGTGTGAACCGAATGAGAAATTGATGTTGAATTCAATCGATCTTGACTTAGGCATTTTTGAAATGCCATCCAATGTGTCACGAATCGTAGAGTCTGCTTGGTGTGAGATTCAGCAGTTCCAGCTTTTGACTCGAAAGCATCCGATTCAAGGATTTCACCCTGGCGATTTTTCGGAAACTTTTCAGTGGATGATGGCGATTCGAGAATCCGGATTACTGCCCAATTATAAATTTTGTGAATGGGGAAGTGGCTTCGCGGTGGTTGCTCTGCTTGCGATGGAAATCGGCTTTCAGTCGATCGCGATCGAATCCGATGAAAAGCTGATTCGCGCCGCAGGAATTTGGCATACAAAAATCGCTGAAGAATTTGATAATGGATTCCAAAGTCGTTTAAGACACAAGTTCGAATCCTACTGTGGGTCATTTATCCCAACATCGATTCAGCGGCGAATGACTCGCGGCGATGAACAATCGCAGTTAAAAAAAGCAAGTTCTGTATCGAGGCATTCAACAAAATGGATCGATCACTCCGCTCAATCGATTTTTGATCAATGCCGTTGGAATCCAGATGATTTTGGTTTGACATATGCCTATCCTTGGCCGGGCGAAGAAGATTTTGTCTGGGAGCTTTTTGATCTGATTGCACAACCGGCTTCTCTATTGTTAACGTTTCACGGTGCAGCAGATTTTCGACTCCACCAAAAAGCCCACTCAAATTAAAACCATTAGAAGCGATACGTTCACAAACCATGACAACCAAAATCCACATTGGAATTTCGACTTGCCCGAATGACACATTCGCTTTTCATGCACTATTGAATCGAAAAATTGATACTGGCGATATACAGTTCGATTTTGAATTAATGGACGTGGAAGAATTAAATTTGCGGTTATTGGACGGCGACTTCGATGTCTCCAAAGCGAGTTTTCATGCGGCGATTTTGTTGGCGGATCAACTGGCCGTGCTGTCGTCTGGATCGGCGCTGGGATTCGGAGTCGGACCCTTACTCCTATCCGCTAAGCCGGACTCGCGGCCGTCGGATGTGTTTTTCGATGAAGAGGGAAATTCTCGGGTGCCCGTGATTGCCTGCCCTGGAAAACACACGACAGCAACCCTTTTGTACCGATTGTTCGAGCCCAATCGAGGCGAGATTCAGCAGATGATTTTTTCCGATATTATGCCAAAACTGAAAGAACAACACGCCGACTTTGGGGTTTGTATTCACGAGGGCCGTTTTACCTATCGTGATGAGGGCCTTGATTGCTTGATTGATTTGGGGCTTTGGTGGGAAGAGAAAACCCAAAAGCCGCTTCCACTTGGTGGCATTTTGATTCGAAAATCGTTGGGCAAAGAGATGATGAAGTCCGTACAACAATGCGTGCGTGCGTCTGTTCAATATGGATTGGATCACCCTTCGGAGACTTTATCGACAATGAAAAAGTATGCCCAAGAATTTTCTGACGATGTCCTGTTTGAACATGTGAAGACGTATGTGAACGATTGGACTTTAAATTTAGGACCACTGGGCAAAGAGGCATTGAAGGTGCTGGCGGAATTGGCGTTCGAATCTGGCGTCGCGTCGAGCCCAAAAAATCGTGTGAATTTAGACATCATTGAGTGACAAGATCAGTTGTCATACATGCAAAACGCGAGCTCAAACCGAACATGAATCGATTTTTACTTTTCGGGAATTTGGTTTTTGCGTTTGTCGCCTCCCGCTTGGCAGACATCGGATCGACCTACTATTTCATACCAGAACTAGGGATTGCCGAGGAAGCCAATCCGCTGGTTTCCATAGCGCGATTCCAATGGATTGAACTGCTAATATTTCAATTCATTCTCGGGGTCGGCGTCATTCTATTCGCTGCCTATTATTCGTTTGGACGGACCGAACCGGTTCAGTGCAAAAGTCATTCACTTCGGACTTATGCATCGATTTGCCTGTTCAATCAAGATCTTGAAATCTCTCGGTTCTTGCGGGGTTTATTTCTGGGGTACCCGATACCAACCAATTGGCATCAGCTGTTTCGATTTTATGGATTTACGCTGATTGTGTCCCTCACAGCGGCGTCCTATTTTGCAGCGGCCAGTTGGTGGATGAATCACTATTTCCAAATCAGTTGGTTTACCTACCTCTACCAGGCAAGTGGTGGTGTTGGCAACTATCCCCTGATCGTCGTTTATTTTGGATTATTTGTTTCGCTGATCGCAAGCTATTATTTTTTTTGGTCGGAGCACCGTTTTGCGAAAATGAGTCACGGGTAGATGTGCATCCGATTGTGACGCCGTCTCATAAAAAAACGTGGCGTTTGGGGAAACGCCACGTTCTCGAGACTGGCCAGAAAAGCACCACATGACTCTTGGGGACAAGCCATGATTTAATATGATTCTGGCCAGAAACCATTTCGTTGTGGGAGGTTTTGGAGGGAGGCAGTACAGCAGAACTGAATCTTATTGGGTTCGTACATTCAGATAATTGACTTTCGTCGGAGGGTTGTTCGATCGTTCATCATGGCCCGCGATCGCATTTCGAATAGGGATCGCGGGTCGGACTCACTTGAAATTACATTTGAGCGTCAACCGCCGCAGCCGAGCCGCTTAAGCTGTTTTCCGCACCGTCAAGGAAGCTTGCAAGGCTGCGAGCTCGGTAAGGTTGTTGCAACTTTCGAACCGCTTTCGATTCAATTTGACGAACGCGTTCACGAGTAACGGAAAAGATGCGGCCGACTTCTTCTAGTGTGTAAGAGTAACCGTCGGCCAAACCATATCGAAGCTTCAAAATTTCTCGCTCGCGATAATTCAACGCTTCCATGGCTTCTTCAATTCGGTTCTTCAAAGCAGCCTGATGCGTTTCATAAAGTGGATCGTCATCACGATAGTCTTCGAGGAACTCGCCAAAGTAGCTGTCGTCGTGATCACCGACCGGCTGATCAAGTGAAAGTGGTTGACGCGCCATTTTCATGATGCATCGTGTATCATCAAGCGACAGGTTGGCACGCTCCGCAGTTTCTTCTGGCGTTGGCTCGCGGCCAAGTTCTTGGACCAACTCACGGGTCACGTTTCGAACTTTGCTCATCGTATCGATCATGTGAACCGGGACGCGAATCGTTCGACTTTGATCAGCAATGGCTCGAGTGATCGCCTGGCGAATCCACCAAGTCGCATAAGTCGAAAATTTATAGCCGCGAGCATGTTCAAACTTGTCGACCGCTCGCATCAAACCGGTGTTGCCCTCTTGAATCAGATCCAAAAAGCTTAATCCACGGTTGCGATACTTCTTTGCGATGGACACTACCAAACGTAAGTTTCCGGCTGATAGAACACGTTTTGCCGCGTCATG
>CAJQQR010000035.1 GCA_905480545.1 uncultured Pirellulaceae bacterium | reverse complement strand
GTCATCGATTTTAAAAGGTCTTGTTAGGTTCTATCAGTTGGCGATTAGTCCGATGTTGGGTCCCAGCTGCAAGTTTCATCCGACGTGCAGCACTTACATGATTAAGGCCATTGAGAAATACGGGGCGATTTATGGGACGTTCAAGGGAATCGCGAGAATCTGCCGTTGTCACCCATGGAGCAAGGGTGGCGAAGATTATCCATGATTCCAAGTCCAATCATCGCGTACTTCCTGATTACAAAAAATATGGTTTGACGCATAACTGATGCGTCCTCTTCCAAGAAACGATTGATGAATCAATGATTGAAACAGAATTTGTATCCGTGTACACAACGATTGATTCGCAAAAGAAAGCAGAATCATTGGCAGCGGTGTGCGTCGAAAGGCAATTAGTCGCTTGTGCGCAAATTGACGGACCGATCACAAGCATCTACCGCTGGAAAGGTCAGGTCGAAAAGAGTATCGAGTACCGCCTGATGTTAAAGACATCGGTATCGTTGGTTGATTCACTCACGCGTTTGATTGGCGAATTGCATACCCACGATGTTCCCGAAATCATCGCCCTTCCAATTGTCTCTGGTTCTGATGAGTATTTGTCTTGGATGCGAGAAAATTTTGACGGATAGTAGCTGTTGCGGCACTGGTAACTCTCGAAAAAGCTTACCGATAATTTGTTGTCGTTCTTCTTGCTGTGCCAATCAGCTCGATTTTTGTTCATCGACCGCATCGTTTTCTAGCCGGCGTACGTTTCTTGCATGACTCTCAATTTTGAGCCAATCCAAACAGTTCGCTTTGGTCGTGCGGGATATTAGTCGATTCCATGATTGTCTTTGGTTTTCAAAGGCCTTGAACGGAAATGATTCTGCTTTCTTATAGTGAATAAGCATTTAAAGGTGATCTGTTTTTGGATGCCCCATTTTTCTTATGCGCGGATTCGCAACGGCCATTGAACCGATGATTTCATCCGTGATCATCCTTGGGTATTTGAGAAATGTACTGGAAGAAAAACGGCAGAGCGGGATGGCGGATTCGATCACGCAGCCATCGTTATCGCCACGAGCGATTCTTACCGCTACGACGTCAATACTAGCAAGATTGCACGTTCGTTAATCTGGGAGAGCCAGTTTTTCGCTGATTTCACATCGTCTTGGTCTTTGGTTGGTTGTCCGTTGTAAACTGAAAAGTTCCTTGTTCAATTCGCTTGTACAAAAATGGCAAACCATATTGATCTCTAGGTAGATCATAGTCATCGCTAAAGTGATAGGCAGGTAAAGAGAAATGATCAACGGCCAAAGTCGCCTGCCTTGAGTGATATCGACGGCACCGGATAAGATTCCAAAAATGCCGGTATCAACCAGTCCGATCAAAACCAGGTAGTACAGATGTTGTTGTCAAAATATTAGTGCTTGAATGACACTTGCGGAAACAACGGGGCATGGCTCTTTTCGTGAAGGCACTTTTTGTGAAACCTTTTTCATCGACGCTTGGGAGCTCGATCGGTGTGTGGGCACTGGCCATCGCACTGAGGACAAAAGCTAGTTTGCCACCGTTGTGCTCCAAATGGATTTTCACCTTATGGTCGCCGCTTTCCAGATTCACATCATTCATTGGCCATAATGAATCAAAGTCCAGTAACGCTGGGTAATGGTCTCGTAGATTGTTCATCCTAAAAGAATAAGAAATTACCGAATCTTCACGACACTACTCAGGAAGTTTGCAGAAGAACCAAGGAATTTAGCCATTCGGCTGTCGTTTTTACTCTCGCTAGTAGAAAGCCCGACAGGTTTGTGTCTCATTTATACTATCCGTGAGCTGAGGTTTTCCGCGGACTTTTCAACTGGAGTGGTTTCACTTTCGTCAACACATGCTTGTTGCGGTGCAGTCGAATTGGAGGCGGCGGTTCTCAGTTGCCACCATTCGCAGGAATTTTTCGGGGTTTTTCTCCTGTCTTGCGTTTCCCCCATACTGGTAGTCGTCAAAGGATTCTTGGAAGATACGCTTGGGAGAAAAGCATGAAATATCAATCAGAACCTAAGTATGCTCAAACTTTTCGAATTGAGTTTGGCAATTGTCGCGACGTCAAAATGCTATTCGTCGGTTGTTTCGTTTTGCTGGCTTTTAGCAGCCTAGTAGTCCCGAAAACAATCGCCCAGGATTTGGTGGGCGATCTCAAACAGTACCCTCATCAAATCGTATTTGAGTCGTATGACACAGACAACTGGGAACTGTTCGTGATGAACGCGGATGGTTCAGACCGCAGGAAACTGACCAGTACCAAAGGACTCCACGAACTTTATCCGCAAGTTTCTCCCGATGGGACAAAGATCTGTTTTCTGGGAGACACGTACGTCGACGGCGTGGTCAATCGCAGCGTCTACTTGATGGATATCGACGGATCGAATCGCATTAAAATTGCCGATCAATCTCGCCAGCCTTGCTGGAGTCCGGATAGTTCAAAAATCGCTTACGTGAAACAGGAATTCAAAAAATTTAATGTGGCCGACTACGTAAGCAAGGGAATGTTCTTCTATGATGTCAAAACAAAAAAGACAACCGAGCATCCCAATCCAGCGATTCATCACTTGTACAACCTCACTTGGCCCGATAAAAACTGGATTCTGTCTACGGTTCACGGTGGCATGGGTTTTGGGCACGCGATTATCGCGATTGAAGTCGACGGCGACAAAGTGATCGATCTGAAGATCAGCGGCTGTCGTCCTTGTGCGTCGCCCAGTGGCAAACAAATCACTTGGAGCCAAAATGATCACACGGTTAGCGTTGCCGACCTCGTCCTGAATGCAGATTCAGCTCGGGTGGAGAAAATTCGCGTGTTAGCGCAATCCAAGACGTTGCATTTGTATCATCCTGATTTTTCGCCAACCGGCGATTACGTTACCTATAGCAGTGGCACGGGGGGGCGCGTGGCGGCCAGCGGTCCGGGGACCTTCACTCAGGTTGCCGAAATGATTGGCGTCCGTGGACCATGGGACATCTACATTAAACGAGTGGATGGACATGGCGAGGCCCTGCGTCTCACAAAGGATCCCAAGCTATCAAACAAGGAATCGGAATGGCTCCCTCGCAAAGCGAAGTAACGAGATGGTGCGATGTGCGGCGAGCGTCCTATTGGGTTGTTTTGTCGCTCTTCTTGCTGGGTTTGCAGCAAGGATGCACAACCGAACAGAAAAAAGCTGGTGAACGGACGTCGTCGAGGGCCATTCCTGTTTTGTCGTTGTCCAAAATTCCCTTGGTTCTAATACCGAAGGGTGAGTTTCTGATGGGAAGCGACGAGGGCCCACCTAATGAAGGTCCAGCGCACAAAGTTATTGTTGATGCTTATGCGATAGATCAATTCGAAGTGACTCAAAAGCAGTTTGCTGCAATCGAAATGCCAGACCCCTCACAGTTTAAAAGTAATGACCGCCCGGTCGAACAAATTTGGTGGATCAACGCAGCCGAATATTGTAACGCTCGCTCGGAGGCCGAGGGACTCGAGCCCTGTTACGACGAACTTGATTTCAAATGCAACTTTGCTGCCAGCGGCTATCGGTTACCGACCGAAGCAGAGTGGGAATACGCGGCCCGCGCGGGTGGTCAGGATGACTCGATATTGGCTGCTTCCGCCGGGAATAAGATTGGCAGTTTCGCCTGTTACGCTGGAAATTCAACTCAGAAAACGGAGCTGGTGGGAAAGAAGAAACCCAATGCTTGGGGAATCCACGAAATGTTGGGAAATGTCTCCGAATGGTGCGAGGACGTTTATCTTCCGGACTATTATCAGAACAGTCCCACAAAAAACCCGTGCGCGGGCGGCGAAGGCGGAAAACGTGTCATTCGAGGGGGCAGTTGGAAGTCACCGGCTAAAGACTTGCGTGTGACGTCGCGACTTGGCCGGACCGCCGGATTTAGCGACGCCTGCTTTACGGGAAACACGCTGGGCTTTCGGTGCGTCCGGCGGCTCAGCGAACAGGAGCTAAAGCAACTCGAGAATGCGAATAAGACTTCTGAGTAAACGGTTGCTTCCATGCTTTTTCACACCTGGCATTTTTTGCTATTCTTTTTGGTCGTTTACACCATCTATCTGATTCTGCGGCGGACCAGTTACTGGACGCACTGGCTGTTGTTTGCCTCTTGTGTTTTCTACGGTTGGTGGAGCCCGATTTACTTGCTGCTGATACTGTACTCTACCCTGCTGGACTACTTGATCGTCTACTGGATGGAGAAGAGTTCACGTAAGCGAACTTGGTTGGCGGTCAGCATTGTCAGCAACCTTTCGGTACTTGCGGCGTTCAAATATTTGGCATTCTTTACGGATAATCTGAATGGATTGCTTCAGTGGTGTGGCGTGGTATCACGTTTGGAAGTCCCGGTCGGTTTTTTGTTGCCGGTGGGAATCTCGTTCTACACCTTTCAATCGATGAGTTACACGATTGACTTTTACCGGGGGCAGATCCCGCGTGAGACAAGTTTCATTCGGTTCGCTGCCTATGTGTCGCTGTTTCCTCAACTCGTAGCAGGGCCAATCGAAAGAGCTCGGAAATTATTGCCTCAACTGCAGCATCTCCCCAAACTCAAGCTGGATATGGTGACCGACGGTGCTTCGCTGTTTGTGATCGGTATGTTCAAAAAAGTCGCGATTGCCGATTACCTCGCAATGTATGCCGATCCTGTGTTTGCCAATCCCGCGATCCAATCTGCGTCGGCACTTTGGCTGGGAACCATTGCTTTCGCCTGGCAAATTTATTTTGACTTCAGTGGTTACACCGATATGGCTCGGGGGATAGCCAAGATGATGGGCTTCGACCTGATGCGGAACTTTCGACATCCTTACCTTGCAACCAGTTTGGGAGATTTTTGGTCGCGTTGGCATATCAGTCTCTCCAGTTGGTTCAAGGATTATGTCTATATTCCGTTGGGCGGGAACCGGCACGGAAGGTGGCGTACGAATCGAAACTTGATGCTGACGATCTTGCTTTCCGGATTCTGGCATGGAGCGGCTTGGACTTACGTCGTGTGGGGCTGCATTCACGGCGTTGCAATGGTCGCCTCCCGGCCTTTGGAGCGAAGTCCAAAATATGAGGCCGTCCCGCGGGTCTTTCGTCAGATTCTGGTCTTTCTCGTGGTGCTTCTGGCATGGGTCTTTTTTCGTGCCACTTCCGTGGAGGATGCTTTGACGATTTTACGTGGGATGTTCCTCGCCGGTTGGACTGATCCCGTTTGTCCATGGATATTAGTGGCGATGGTGTCTGGTATTTGGGTATATCAATGGACGACCGAATCGAAATTGTCCTGGATATGGAAGCTCGCCGCGATCAGAATCGGGATGTTCTGTGGAATGGTTTTGTATCTGATGTTTATCCCCGGAACGCGACAAGCCCCTTTCATCTATTTTCAATTTTGACTGGAAGAATGATGACCGAACTTCCGAGTGAAAGCACCGATCAAAGTATCACGACCGATTCGGGCGATGAATTCCCTCTGCGTTTGAACCTTTCGCAGTGGTTTGTAACAGTGGCAATTGTTGTGTCTGTTGCTTGGGCTGCGCCGTCGGTTTGGAAGTGGGTCGAACCCTTCGAGGAAACGTCTGATTACAGACTTCCCGTTGATTGGAGTGAGGATTACTGGACTTACCAACGTCATGTCAATGAGGCGGCAAAATCGAAAATCATGATCGTCGGCGATTCCGTGGTTTGGGGGGAATATGTTCGACCGAAGGAGGCTTTGCATGCCTGTCTGAACAAGGAGATGCCCGGTAGCGTGTTCGCAAATGGCGGAGTCAATGGAATGCACCCGCTGGCACTTCAAGGATTGATCGATTGGCACACGCGAGGCGTTCAAGGCGGTTTGCTGCTGCACTGCAACCTGCTCTGGACAAGCTCAATCGAGCGAGATTTGCAGGTCGATGAAGCCGTATCGTTTAACCACCCCGATCTGCTACCACAGTTTAATTCGCGAATAGCGAGCTATCGAGCGAACACCGAGCGTCGATTGTCGACGGTTATTCAGGAACGCTTTGGTTATCGCCAATTGGTTCGGCATTGGCGGGTAACTAATTTTGCGTTTCAGAATATCCCGGCCTGGTCGATCGAGCATCCCTACGAACTGCCCTGGCGGCGTTTTCGATCCACGGCCACTCCGCCTAAGGACAAACCGCATTCAAAGCCAGTGGTTTGGAGTAAAAAAATTCGCAGGCCACTGGATTTGGCGTGGATTGATTTAAAAGTCTCAAATCAATGGTTGGCATTTCAGCGATGTGTGTCGATTTTTCAGCAACGTGGCAACGATCTGTTTGTCGTGGTCGGTCCCATTAATGAACACTGTCTAACCGCGGAAAGTCGGGAACGATACCACCAACGAACTGCAGAGGTATCGCGTTGGTTGAGCGAACAGAACGTTTGCCACATTGTACCCACCACATTGCCAACCGATGAATATGGTGATGCCAGCCATCCGCTGGCCAAAGGGTATCACAGTCTTGCTTTGCAGTTGCGGAGTTCCGTTGAATTTCAGGATTGGGTTTTGGCGAACCGTCAAGAGTTCTCCATCGCCACCGAGGAATGAAAGAAAAGTAAAAAGAGCTAGGGACAAAACGAGGTAAGCCTCGCTAGGGTCATTTACATAAACTGCGATCGGAATCTGCAATTATTTCGTTTTTTGAATTGTCTTCCATAGGGATGTGGCGTTGAAAGTTTGGGCATGTTTACACCCTGAAATGTGTTGCTCCGAGAAACCCTCTTTTTAACATCAAAAAAATGTGGCAAGTACAATGTTTGGTCGCGCAGCTTTCGACGTCATTCGTAAAAAAATGAACCGATACTACAATCAATTTTTCAAAAATCATCATTCTTCAGCGGATTTGCTTGAGACTCCAAAAGCCAAGCATTCCATTGATCTGTTGAACAAAATTTCCGCATTCGATTGCTTCAAAATCTTGAAGCATAAATCTTTAGTCACCATCCACCTGAGTGAATTTTCACCCTGAACAGCAACAAGTTTGTGAAAATACTTGCAACCTTGGAAATTAGAAACTCTAGCCTTGAAGCAATTCCCGAAACGACACAGATAGAATTTGTGAAAAGGACTTTCTGGAGTTTTATTCAAAAATAGAAACTGTATGGCGTGGTTGTTGAATGGGTAGCAGAGTGAGGGCTGAAAGAAAGGTTGGAAGCTGACATCGAAATAGCGCCATGCATTTTGTTCAAAACAATTCTTTGATTGGCGTTCCACGATCGGTGAGCGGTACGGGGCGGTCACCGTCGTACAGATGCGTTTCATGATCGATTCCCATCGTATGGAAAATCGACGCATGAAAATCAGCGATAGAAACAGGGTTCGCGACGATCTTCTTTCCTAGGTCGTCCGTTTCGCCGACGACTTGACCGGTTTTCATTCCGCCACCGAAAAAGACGCTGCTGAATGCAGTGCTTTGATGTCCCCGACCGCCACCTCCATCGAATTCAGGCGGTCTCCCGAATTCAGTTGTAATGACCACCAACGTCGAATCCAAGATTTTGTGTTTCTCCAAATCATCGATCAACGTCGCAACTGATTGATCAAGTTGCTGGATCAAGATGTGTTGA
>CAJQQR010000034.1 GCA_905480545.1 uncultured Pirellulaceae bacterium | reverse complement strand
TTGGCAAATTGGATGACCGAAAAGGCTAATCCACTAACCGCTCGGGTTATGGTCAACCGGATTTGGCAGCATTTGTTTGGCGAAGGTATTGTTTCGACGCCGGAAAACTTTGGCGCGACCGGGCAATTTCCGACGCACCCTGAGTTGCTCGATTATCTCGCAGTGAAGTTTATGGAGTCCGATTGGTCGATCAAGTCGATCATTACCGAAATCGTGCAGTCGCGAGCTTATCGAATGAGTTCGGGCTTTGACAAAAATAAATTTGAAATCGATCCGGACAACCGATTTCTTTGGCGAGCCAATCAACGGCGTATCGATGCAGAAGTCATTCGTGATTCATTACTCTTTGTTGCCGGGAACATCAACTTTGAACGACCGCGAGGCTCTCAGGTATCTGAGATTGCCGGCACGGTCAGAGGATTGCGTCCTGACGCTATGACCTGGGATGAATCGAAAACGTATCGCTCGGTTTACTTACCAGTAATGCGGGACAATCTTCCGCGGGTCCTCGCGGTATTCGATTTTGCTGAGCCCTCGATGGTGATTGGAAAACGCGATACCTCCAACACTCCGTCACAAGCACTTTACATGTTAAACAATCCATTTGTTGTGCAGCAAAGTGAGAAATTGGCACGCCGCATCATGAGCGAGGCCAGTCAGGTGGAGCAGCAAATTAGGATCGCCCTCCAATTAACGTATGGTCGGAATCCAACGCTGCAGGAGACGGCAAGTGCCAAGCGTTTCTTTCAAAAATATCAACCGCCAGGAAGGCTTCAGCGAACCCGTGATGTCGCGGCGCTTGCCGCGTTTTGCCAAGCGTTATTTGCTTCAGCTGAGTTCAGGTTTTTGAACTGAGTCTGGAAAGAATCACCCGTTTATTTACTTAAACCTCTTCGTTTTATACCGCTACGGTCGAAATTATGAACGACAATCAAGCCAATTGCTTTTTCTCACGCCGTCAAGCTCTTCGGACTGCATCTGCAGGCTTTGGTTATCTTGCGTTTGCTGGACTCAGTTCGTTGGACTCGAAATCAGCGACCAACGCGGGCGAGGGGCGTGTTGCGTTGTCGGACGATAGTAATAATCCACTTTCGCCCAAGGAGCCGCATTTTCCGGCGAAAGCGAAAAGAGTGATTTTTCTTTGCATGCGTGGTGGACCTTCCCACGTTGATACGTTTGATTACAAGCCGCAGTTGTTCAAGGATGATGGAAAGCCGTCTCGATTCCGAGGGAATTATTTGAAACCGCAGTGGGATTTTAAGCAGCGGGGAGAGAGTGGCCTATGGATTTCTGATTTGTTTGAAAACGTTGCCAAGCATGCCGATGACATGTGTTTGATTCGTTCAATGAATTGCGATCAACCGGTTCATCCCCGAGCGTTGACACAAATGCATACTGGAAATGCACAGTTCGTTCGGCCATCGTTGGGAGCGTGGACCTTGTACGGTCTGGGGACCGAAAACGACAGCATGCCCGGATTTGTTTCGCTAAGTCCGCCTGCTGGATCGGCGCAGAATCACGGTAGTGCATTCTTGCCAGCGATTTATCAGGGAACGGTTTTAGGTGGCAACAATCGGCGGCGCGGGAATGCTGGGCAGCGGTTTCGACGTGGTGGAGATACTGGCGGTCAGGTTCCGGACATCAAGAATTCGAGGCTCACGAAAAAACAACAACGAACGCAGCTTGATTTGATTCAATCATTAAACAATGACAAGTTGCGGCGTGAAAAAGACAATCCCAACGTCGAAGGCGTGATAGAGTCCTATGAGTTGGCGTTTCGAATGCAGGACGAAATGCCGAAGCTGATGGATGTGTCGAAAGAATCGAAGGACACGTTGGATCTTTATGGGGTAGGGCAGGGGGGCAATGATAGTTTTGCCAAGCAGTGTTTGCTCGCTCGGCGTTTTGTTGAAAGCGGTGTGCGCTTTGTCGAGGTTTCGCATGGCAATTGGGATCATCACGCGAATCTTTCGACGGCACTCCCACAACGGTGCGGTGAAATTGATAAACCCATCGCCGGATTGCTCACCGATTTGAAACAGCGTGACATGCTAAAGGATACACTGGTGGTCTGGGGAGGTGAGTTCGGACGAACGCCATTCGCACAGGGAGGGAACGGTCGCGATCACAACAACAAAGGTTACACCACTTGGATGGCAGGTGGCGGCGTCAAGGGTGGAACCAGCTACGGTTCGACGGACGAATATGGTTACGAATCAGTGTTGGATTCGTGCCACATTCATGATTGGCACGCGACCATTTTGCATCTGCTGGGGCTCGATCATGAGCGATTGACTTATCGTTACGCGGGTCGGGATTTTCGTTTGACCGATGTTGCTGGGAAAGTTGCCAAGAAAATTATTGCTTGAGTTGTATTTTAGAGTTCATTCGTTGTGTTTGTGAAAAACACTGGAGTGATGGAACGAATCTTGATCGTTTTTGCGGATCACGCCGCCGATCCATGACGTTTCACAATCCGTTAAAGATCAGTCTCTTTTGTTTGAGAGTCATAAAGGCGTTCGGCGTTCATCAAATGCGATTTTGTCAGTTGGCCAGAAACCAGAGAAGGAACGGGGGCGGCGAATTGATCAGCGAAGTGATCGGCGAGATTGATCCATGACGATGACGTCTTACAACGAATCTCCAACGCTCTTATCTATGTACCCCGCCAATCGCCAATTCCTTTCCATAAAACCTTCAACCGATTGCCGTATTTCTCGTTCGTCAACGAAGTCACTTTTTTATGTGTCTGAATCATCAGGCGAAATCCGCCGGAGGCATTCACTTCCTCGCCGATTCTCGTCACCTCTTTTTCCGACGATTGTCGTTTGGAATCATCGCTATGTTCAACCACAATTTTTAGCAAATAGGTTAGACGCTGTGAGAACTCCCCAACCTTTTGGTCTTCTGGGCTAATTTTGGTTTGAGATTTTGAGTTCATTACAAATAGTGCGATACCCGCACCGATGACGACCACCACGATAATGATTGGAGTGAGCATTATTTTTTCCGACTTGAAAAAAGGACGACAATTACCGTCATGAAAGGCGGTTCAATAATTTCGGGAAAATCAAAAATGGCCGGCCACGTTAATGGGGTTGCAAAGTTGTCGCTTCAAAAAAATCCTTGCCGCCAAAGTATCCAGAACTGAGACGCCGCCTGGGTGTTGGTAACAATACACAGCATTTTCGAAATTCAGTTGCTTAGGATAGCGAAATTTTTTAGCAATAAAACCATAATTCTCGGTGGTGGGAGTCAGAAAATGGAATCCGCGGTAACAGAGTGTTTCGAACCCCAGTTGGGTAGTGCGGTGCTGAACCAGTTGGTTTTACGGCCGAACTGACGAATAATAAGTGGATGTTGCCCTCAAAGATGATTTGAAGATGAGTGATGTCAATTTTGAGTGGGAATGGAATTCGATTATAGATTTTGTGCGGAACCGTTTTGACGCAAATTTCAGCTACGATCGTCACGTTCACAATCGACAACCAAGTATTGGTGCGGGGTAACCGTTGTCCGTTGCGAAGTTGATGCAATTCAATCGAATGGTCCCCAGTCCATATAGTGTTCCTGAGTTGAATCATTCATAATTAAGGCTAAAACCAACGATAATGGAGATAAAAATGAAATCGAAACTGATGTTACTTTCGGCTTTTTGGGTAGGCTTGTTTTTGCTTAGCAATGTGGCTTTGGCGGATGGTGAGGGCCAGGAGGACTACGACAAGGCAATTGTCGCAAAGTTAAAAGCGAAAACACCGCGTGAATTTGACGAGATCATTGATCTTTGCAAGTCGGCGATTGAAAAGGGCTTGGACGATGATACGAAAAAGCTTGCCGAAGACATGATCAAGACCACGCTCAATCAAATTTGCGTGAAGTTATCGGACGAAGTCTTTGACCTGGCTGCGAAAGGGCAGGGGACTTGGCGGTTTAAGCGACGTCAAGCGTTGGTTCGTTTGGAAAAGCTAGTTGAGTTGGATGAGGAACTGGGCAATGCTCATTTTCGAATCGCCCGTTTGCAATCGATGCCCGGAGGCGATCGAGATAAGGCCAAAGCATCTTTGGCCAAAGCCATTGAAAATGGTGGTTTGTCGCCACAAGAGCAGACTCAGGCCGTCTTTATGGAAGCTGGGCTGGCCGAAAACGATGCTGACCGTGAAAAGGCATTAGCCGCTGCAATTGAAAAAGATCCGAAAAACGTTCAATTTCGAACGGTTCGGGCCCAATACTTCATGGCAAAAAACAAACTCGAAGAAGCTGAGGCTGACTTCGAAAAATTGGCCGAATTGAAGCCTGACGACATGAGCTACAAGGTCGCGTTGGTTGAGTGTTTGTTGTTGCAAGCAAAGAAATCAAAATTAGAAAAAGCGTTGACGTTCACGAACCAAATCATCGAAGGCGACAAGGAGAATGTTGAGCTTTATCTGAATCGTGCGAGAATTCATGGCCAACTGAATGACACTGAAAATGAGATCAAGGATCTGACGCTAGTATTGGAGAAGCAGAAGGGCAATATCCTTGCACTATTGATGCGTTCTTACGCGTACATGAGCAAAGATAAGATCGACGAAGCGAAGAAGGATATGGAAGCAATCCTCGCGATTAATAAGCGAAACGCATTGGGAATCATTCTTCAGGCTCAGATCGCTGCTCAAGAGAAGGATTTCGATTTGGCGATCAAGAACATGAAGATGGTGATCACTGGCACTCCTCAATCACCGCAGCAAGTGAGATACAAGTTGCAACTGTCGTCGATCTACCGTCAGGCAGAACGATTCAATGATGCTTTGGACGTATACGGTGAAATCTTGCAACGTGATCCATCCAATTTTGATGTTATTTTGGCCCGAGCCACAACGGTGTTGGGGATGGGAAAACACGAGCAAGCCATCGCTGATTACGAGACGGCGATGGAGTTGGGAACGAGCTTGGCACCAAACCAGAAAGAATTGGTGTGGAACAATCTGGCTTGGGTTTTGTCAACGTCACCCAAAGATGACCTTCGCGATGGCAAGCGAGCAGTCGAACTGGCGATCAAAGCTGCCGAGTTGACCGAATATAAAGAGGCTTACATTTTAAGTACTCTCGCTTCAGCTTATGCAGAGGTAGGAGATTTTGACAATGCAGTCAAATGGTCAACCAAAGCAGTTGAGTTCGCTGAAAAAAATCCGACACGCGACAGCCAAGTGGGGGATTTGAAAAAAGAACTTGAAAGTTACAAGAAAAAAGAACCGTGGCGAGAGCTGCAAGAGGATAAGGACAAATCAGGCGAGAAGAAAGAAGAAAAGAAGTCCGACAATTTTGATTTTTGAATTTTTTCTGCTTCGTAATCACTAGATTGATTCACGAAGGTCATTCATCCGCAGATTGGGTCGTCGAATTGCGAACAGATTTGACGGCCCATGTCTATTTCTTGAGTGAACCTAGGCGGCGACTGACGTTCGAAGCACATCGAAGTTTTGAGTTGAAACAACCGAATCGCCGAATTTCAATTCGTCGGACGAATATTTGTAGGTTAATTGCTTCTTGACCTTATCTGGTACTTTGCCAGTCAGAACCGCGTTTTCGGAAGGAGCGTCGAATTTGTGTCCGTAAATCTTCATTTCTCTGCCCCAAGTCTTCGTCGTTAGTTCAACTAACTCATCTGAAAAGTGAAGTCGAAAGTCCTTTTTAGAACCGACGCGTTGTTTTCGTTTTTGTGAATATGTGAGTTTGTTCATGCAAGCAAAGCGATGCAGTTCATTATCCAAGTGGGCGTTATTCAATATCCAATTGGGCATCAATTCTCCATCGGATGCAAAATTTTGGCAAAACAAAAACTTGCGATTAGGCCATAGATCGGTCCGATTTGCGATTGTTTTCAGCAGGTATGAAAATCCCTTTCTCGCATTTTCAAAATCGTAATGGTCTACGTTGACGTATCGATGCTGCCCATATCCGGCGTGCCCAGCATAGCTAACGAGCCATTCAAAAATATTTCTGACAACTGAAAAAACGACCCTGTTTTTGGCAGCGGATTTCTCAATTGTAATTCCGGTTGCCCTCTCTGGATCATGCCCGGCATAGAGTGGATTCTCGCAGTCGTTTGCGGTTGCGAAGTAGTTGTGCCCAACGATTTGAATTGGCTTTATGACCGTATCGCCGTCGGTCTCACCTTGCGTCAAATACGTTCCACCCGTTTTTGGGATGTGAATAAAGAGTGGAGTCTTCTCTCGTTTTCGAAAAAATAGCATTAGAATCAGGATGGATAGAATTTAATATTGATCATTGCTTCAAACCGTTGATCTTCCCCGTGATAGGCCTGAAGCAAATCGGACCCCATGGTTTGGTAATTGTGGGTTTGGTAATTGTGGGTTTGGAACGAATTTGGAGTTTAAAAGCGAAATCGTGGGAGTCTGATTTGGTTATTCGACGAGTCGAGTGAATGGCGACGCCGGGTTAAAAACAGCCTCTTTTTAGGACCCGATTTGCAATTGGCCCTCAAACTCGCCGATATTAGCAAAAAATCTCGTTTGAAGTAAACGCTTGATATTGAATGGTTTTCCACTTTGCCGATATAAACGGCGAACGAAATGCTAGTTAGCTGATGAATATCCCGAAGCGAAAACAAATTTGCGATTTGGCAATTACTTGATCGGTCATGATGAGACAAATACAAGGTGTAAGTTTCCCCCGAACGGGGCACAGTCTGATGCTAAATTATCTAATGCGTTACTTCAGTCGCGATCTGAACTGGATTGAGAATGTAAACGACTACCTGACCGACGGTCTGATGTACGCGAGGCCATTCGTCTATTGCGAGTCATATGGCCATTGCCATCAATCGCCATGTCCACACGCTGACACCACTTTTCAAAAAGATCACGACTTCGATTCCACAATCGAATATCGCGCCGATCAATACTACTTGGTTCAAAACCGAGATCCGCTTCCAGCGATCATATCGCACTACAAATTGTCTTTGCGGGATCTTCCGAAACAACAGAGCTTCTCTTTGAAATCCTTATTCAACCCTGATGATTCAATGCGGAATTGGAAGCGATTCTATCTCGAACGCCTCAATAATTGGTTGGATTTTCAGGAAAAGTGGGTTCAGCCGAAGCATTCAAATGTCTATGTCCTGAACTACAACGACATGGCAGAACGCCCGATGGAAAAAATCCGTGAGGTAATCCAGTTTCTTGATTCTTCACACGAAATCGACGAAGCGTGGTACGGTCAGTCCGTGGAATCAATCGATGTCCATTCGAAGGATACGGTCCGATCATTCAAGTATTACGATGCTTGGTCGCAAAAAATGGCTGATGAATTTGTTCAACGTGGAAAATTTCGTCAGGTTGCCTAGATTAATCAAGCAGTCTTGCGGTCGCGAAACAAAATTCGACGCCGTTCTAGAAACCAGTTTGGTATTTCGTCGCTTAGGCGTCTTTCGATATGATGACGAATCGGGATCTCCAACCAATCTGGCATAGAATCGAATTGAACGGAGATTCGAATAACCACCGGCAACAATTGTCATCACCTTTGCAAGGAAAGCTGTCGGTGATCACTGCTAGCTACCCATCGAGAAAATCGAATGAGCAAATTGCTTAAGTCAATTTATAAAAGACTACCCTTTCGTTCCACCTTGCAACGTTGGGAAAACGAGCGGAAAAGCAATCGAGAGATCACGGAGTGGGAAAATGCGGGAAAGCCATTTCCTCCACCGCATACCGTCAAACAGCGAACAATCTTGGGATTGGCGAAAAAATATAGTATCCGCACTTTGGTCGAGACAGGTACGTATCTAGGCGACATGGTTGAAGCGATGAAAGGTAGTTTCGACAGGGTTTATTCCATCGAGCTGAGTGCAGAGCTGCACCAAAAAGCGACGGAACGATTTGCCGGATCGAAGAATGTCGAGATCATTCAGGGGGATAGCGGGATCGAGCTTGAAAAGCTGATGACGCGACTTAATCAACCTACTCTGTTTTGGCTGGATGGGCACTACTCTGCAGGGATCACGGCAAAGGGGGAACAGGAAACTCCGATCTATTCGGAGTTAACGCATATTTTCAACAGCAAACAAAAAGGCCATGTCATTCTCGTTGATGACGCGAGATGCTTTGGCGCCGATCCAGCGTATCCAACGCTTGATTCCTTGAGTAAGTTTGTACGTTCAAATGTCCCGAACGTAATGATCGAACTCAAGCACGACAGCATTCACATTGTTCCCCAAGACCTAAATCGTATGTCGGCAGCGTGATTCCTATTTTGCTGCCTGATGTCGACCGGCTTTGAGTTTTAGCCATGTCTTCCAACGTCTCATGGATAGTGGTGAACGTTTGAGCTGCTGCCATGCATACTTGGACGCTGTTTCAAGATGCCCTGAGTGAATTGCCATTTCCATCTTTTTGCGTTCCAGGCAACTTGAATCGGCATCTGCACTCTTGACTTCTGATTGTAAAATCCTGTTCTCTTGGAATTCCAAGCCTCGTCGATTGTGTGCCTGTTTCAGTGCCTTAATAGCGCACGCGAGTTGCTCCTTTCGTTTTTTTGATGTGACAGCGTTTTGGTGAACACGATATTTTAATAGCACCAAATTTAAGTTTGCGAGACCTCCGATTTCTGAAAGTCGAAGCCACAAATCGAGATCTTGCGCATAACGCAATGACTCGTCGTATCCACCCACGTCTAATAGCGACGTACGGCGGATCATGGCCGTTGGGTGCGGAACGGCCCCACAGCCTTGCATGAGTGCGGACTCAATTTCATCTTTTGTTTCAGGGGGAAATTGCTCTCCCAGAATATCTCCGTCGGAATCGATAAGCTGGATTCCTGAACCGACCGCTACGCAACCGGGATTTGCCCTCAGAAACTTGATCTGTTCCTCGAATCGATTTCGCATTGCGATGTCATCGGCATCCATTCTGGCAATGTATTGGCCCTCACAGCTTTTGAGTCCGATGTTCAGCGATGCTGTCAAACCGCAATTTTGCTGTTCAATGAGTTTGATTCTATCGTCTGCGGCCGCATAACAATTGAGTATCTCGGAGGTTCGATCCGATGAGCCATCGTTCACAATGATGAACTCAAATTCCCTGAACGATTGATCAAGAATGCTGTCCACCGCGGCCGACAAATGTTGTTCAGCATTATGCGCGGACATTAAGACGCTGATTTCAGGTGATTTAGACATTCCTCATTCTCCTCCAGCCATAATCCAAGGCAAAGTAGATTCCACTCAGCCTGGTACTGATTGTTGGCTTGCACGGGGTGATGAGCCAATCCGGGTAACAAAAAAAGCAACGGGCCGTTAGGCCTCATGACGTGCTCCATTTTTTCTTTGACATCTTTTCGTTGCAACCAATTGTTGATGGGGGCCCCAAATCCTTGCTTGTTGCGTCTGGAAATGGATTCAGGCCACAGATCTGAACAGGCATCGCGTAACAAATGTTTGTCGGCACTTAATTGATAGGGTTTCGTGCCGGAGCTTTGTCCGGAAAACCTTAATCTGGCGGGTAGACTAAGCACGAATTCAACCAATTCTACGTCCATAAACGGACTGCGAGTTTCCAATCCATTTGCCATGGATGCTTGGTCGACTTTAAAGAATATATCGCCAGGCAGATAGCAACGGAGATCGAAATCAACCGCTTGGTCAATCAAGTTTTGTTGTTCGGAATATTCTCGAAACGGCTGAAAAGAAAGGAGTGCATCTTCCGCGGATGGTGATATGTCTTTTTGCCACATTTCGTTTCTGTGACCAGTGGATTGTACGGACAAGGCAGCCATGTGCTGCTTCCAAACCGAAAAAGGTCTTCGACGGTCGCGAATCGCTCGATATTTTTCTTTAGCATTTCTTCTCGCATTGCCCATCAATATACGGGACATTGCCCACGAAAGAATTTGCTGATTCAATCGGTCGCTGCAGGATGATTTCTCAAGAAGCGGGGTGTACCAGGAGTATCCACCAAAAAGTTCATCACCTCCGTCCCCCGAGAGCACGACCTTGACATGTTGACTGGCAAATTCGGAAACCAGAAACGTTGGAATGTTTGACGAATCGCCAAACGGTTGATCGTAGACGGTAGCCATTCGTGACAATAAACTACCAACATCAATATCCATTTGCAGTTCAGAATGCTCGGTTCGATAACGCTGTGCAACGTCTCGTGCAAACGGCAGTTCATTGATTAAGTCACCAAATCCAACCGAAAACGTTTTGATCTTATGCGAATCAGAGTGCTCGGTCATTAATGCAACGATGCTGGTGGAATCCAGCCCACCACTTAGGAAAGCGCCGACATCGGTATCGGCGACCATCTGGCGTTTTACAGACTGGCTAAGGAGCCTCCTGATTTCCCGAGTTGCGTCAACTTCATCGATACTTGTCGTTGAGATCGCTGGCTGCCAATAGGGGCATGTCCTGACCCGGCCCGCTTCGTAAACGAGTTGGCCTCCAGGTGCGAGAGTGTTTACATTTTGATAGATCGTCCGATTGGGCGGAACGTAAATTAGCTTGAGGTACGCATCGACCGAACTGCGATCGATCTCCGGTTCGAGCAGCCCGGATGCGACAATGGACTTTAACTCGGATGCGATGACCAATTCGCCTGTCGACGTTTGAGCCCAGTACAGCGGGTTCTCTCCGAGGCGATCGCGGGCAGCAAACACGGTCTTAGATTTTGAGTCCCATACAGCAAATGCAAATTGTCCATTGAGCTTGTGGACAACCTCTTGGCCCCATTGGCGGAATCCCAGTAGCAAGACCTCTGTGTCTGAATTGGTATGGAATCGAATTCCACTCGTTTTCAGTTCGTTTTGCAACTCACGAAAGTTATAGATCTCTCCATTGAAAACCAGACAATAACGTTGCGAGTCATCCCACATGGGCTGAACTCCGCCCTGCGGATCAATGATTTTTAGCCTGGTATGCCCAAGCAAACAGCCTTCTGTATTCACTGTTGCACGAGCGTCCGGGCCGCGATGCCGCAGTGCGTCGGTCATCCGTTCAATCGCAGAAGGGGCGATCTTGACTTGGCCGTTGGTGATCAACGCTATTCCGCACACTTCGTTTTTCCTAGCACGTATTCGACCCTATGGAACAAGAAGAGTTTGCGGTTTTGCCTTGTAGACTCTGACGCCCTGGTGAGTTGCCGAGCGTCTGGTGGTTGGCTATCGTTGCCAATCGAGCTCCCGAGATTCGACAATCCAACACCGCCAGTTGCAAGCCGGAATTGCGCGTGCACTGATCTCGCGTTATCACTACTCGTACCCAATTCAGATTTTGTAAAGCAGAGAATAGGGCATATCGACTTAATCGGGGTTGGCATTTCAGAATTGTATGAAGCCAAGCTGGCCATTTGATTTAAGCTTCAAGCGTTTGTTTGCTTTAGCGGAGGCTTTTTTTGCATGCGGATAATCTCGAAATTTACCTGCCTATACGAAGTGCTCGTCCGGCTTTCGTCAGTGCCTTTCGAATGAATTGTGGCATTGTGACGACCTTATTGTCTAAAAGGAATTTGCTACAAATCGGATAGGCGATTTGTTTACTTGCTTCCAAGTCGCCGCCAGACTCTGTGAAAACTTCGTAGTCGATAAATGCTTTGGCTTTTTCGTCTGAGACCAGTGGTTTGTGGCAAACAATCTCTGTGCAGTTTCGCCAATTCTCTAGCGGATGAACGAGGTTTTCCGTTCCGTCCTCGATAAGATCATTCCTAATAAAGAACGCGTCTAATGGTGAAATGACCCATAATAAGGAGTAGCCATGTTTTTCGGCGACCATGTTCAGGGCTTTGAGTGACGCGCCATAGCCTCTGTCATGTTCGTATGGCATGTCCGGGGCGTTTGGAAAAGTTATTGCCTTATCAATCGGGAAGTGCGAGTTGTACTCGACAGAGAATACCATGGCACGGTATTGATTTAAGAGTGAGTCGAAGAGCCAAAGATCGGTAGAATCAACGTCGATGGAAACGTACTCCGGTTCCTGAGGCACTTTGTACTTGCGGAATACTTCACAGATATTAGCGGATGACAATAAATGCTTGTGCAGATTAATACTCGGATTCTCATTGCCACCGTCGAGTAGCAGTGAATCCCATTTGTGGTTCAGAATCAAATCTGCTGTGTTGGCTCCCGAACCGTCAGTCAAACTGCTTGAGTTGAAGCCAAATTCAACACAGTAGGGAGTGGCATTGGTTGTCCCAATGTTTTTGAAGATCAATGACAACAACTCATCTTGATATGACTGTGAGTACACACCCGAACCAAACTCGATGTTGTCCAAGTCTCTGATCCAATCTTTCATCGCGCTGCGCTACTCCTCAGGATTTTGTCGTTTGCGACACCATATTTGGTGTATCTGACCGAGCTAGAGACCGGTGGTCCGATTATTGTGAGTTTTCAACGGGCACGAAAGACCAATTTTACTTTCGATTCGGATGAATCGCATAAACACGATGGAATCATGGTAAAGCGTTGGACTAACAGTCATTGGTCTTCTTATGAGAAGGCATGACTGCAACCGCTGATCTGTTTGGATAGTAGCGGCAATGCGAGTCGTTCTCGTTGCCTGGGGACGAGTTCCTGCGTTTGCGATTTACCACTTTTGCGATTTACCAAACGAATCACCTTGATTTTTCTAACGGCTACTGACAGTGCACGTGCAAATGGGTTGGTTGCAGACAAGCAGTTTCATGGTCCTGGGGGAATCATGTTTTTGGCCGTTGGTGATCAACACTATCCCGCACACTTAGTCGCCTCCGACGTCAGGCCAATTTTTTCGAACAGGTGACTGAACCGGTTTTGCCAAGTGTGATCGCGTTGGGCACGCTTGTAACCGGCGGCTCGAATTCGTTCTCGTTCGGTTGAATGCTTTAAATAGAATTTTACCTTGTCCACCAATTCTTCTTTGTCGTTGAAGAACACGATCTCTTTGTCCGGTTCGAAGAATTCCGCTAATTCATCAAACGCTTCAACCATGTAAAATGCGCCGCTCATTGTGGCTTCAAAATCACGCAAACGGACTTGCTTGATTGGTATGGAGCCATCGGTAGGGATTTCGGCAACGGTGGAAAAACCTAGGCTGATTTTGCTTTCGCCGTAGAGCCGGATTAACGCATCGTCCGATAATGCAGGGCCGCATTGAGCCAACGGAAGCTGATGCGGCACAGGCTTTCTTCTCACCCAGTTTTTTATCTTTTTCCAGTTTGAAAGCGTTGGCGTTTTGCTTGCCTCTTGTTGCCAGTAGGGTCCCCAAACGCGGACATCGACGCCATGTCCATGCAGTTGGTTGACGAACTCTGGGCGTGATCCGTATCGCTGTCCTACAAAGGTCACATCGTATTTGGGTGGCTTTTTGTCCCATTTATAGACGGTTGGGTTTGCCGCCTCTTGTGAATAGATTGGCGTCGCTCCTACTTGGCGATAATCATCGAGCCTGAACTTTTCTGGCACGAGGCAATAGTCAAATGCGGCTGCAATTTCTTTTACCAAATGAAATTGATAGGATGCGTTGCAAAACCAATTGATCGTCGGAATTCCAAGCGACTTGATTGCGTTAATGGTTGCAGAATCAACGTGTGCCCCAGTGAAGTAACTGAAGAATAAATCAATGGGTTGTCGTTGATGTTCTCGTTTAATCGCGTCGAGAAGGCTTTCGCAAAATTCAGGACGTGATGCATTGATGATCGGGAGTTGCTCGCTATCGGTTGGATCAAAGTCATAACCGCTCGAAAGCCAAGGATGATCGAACTTAATCAATTGATGCCCAAGATCTTGAAGCGGCCATTGCAGATTGGCCTCCCACAACGACGACGCGGGTAAAGCCAACTCATTGGGCGTTTTTTGGGTTACAACAAAAATACGCAACGAACCATCCTCTTCATCAGTTTGTTTGACATCAGTCTCCTACGAGACTGCATTCTCGATCGCCGAAGTATCTTTCGCGGCGGGTATTGCCTCTTGTCGAGTCGCAATAACATGCAACCCGAAACAGGCAAGCTCTTCACTGCCACTGTCTTCTCCGCTGAATCGTTCGAGCATTTGAAGTACTTGTTGCATTGCGGAGAATTCTTTAGGCGTTACTTGGGAGCTGGCGTAACGATCGGCAACCGACGAAACACGACGAACTTCTTGCGCGACCAATTCAAAAAAGTTGCCATTGCAGCTGATGTCGTTGACTTCAAATCCTGCTTTGGGAAGCAATGTTTCGTAGTAATAACGATTGAACCCAGTTGAGAAGTGATAAGGCGCAAAGTGAGTCAGACTAAGAAATGGTGCGGAAAGAAGCAATGTTCCTCCAGGACGCAGCAGTCTCGAGAACTCTTCAATGGCCAAATGGGGGTATGGAATATGTTCGATCACTTCGGTGCATAAAATCGCATCGAAAGAATTGTCTTCCTCTGGGATATTAATAATGTCACAAACGTGATCCAGCTTTCCGTAGTCCCAGTCTTCGACATGAAGGCCCTTGTTGTTTTCTTCCGATTCATATTCGCCAAAGTCCTGCGAAACATACTCGAGATGCTCACATGCGATTTTGAATCGCTGCTCTCCGGCACCGGCGTCCAAGATCCGAAGTCCCGGTGCAAGCATCGCCAGTTGCGATTCAACCCAGCCAGCTCGGACCGCGTCATTGCTGGTGCCGACACTCGTTGGAGCGGGGCGTGTCTTTTTGTTGAAAAGTCTCATCTCTTTCTCCGCAACCAGAAACATCCACATCCATAGGATTGAGTTGCAACCAAGCTTGGGTCTGCCTCTAGAATTAATCCGCCGTCATCGGGTGAATCGGGAATAAGCGAGAATTGCTCTAGCTCTAATTCTGGAAAACAATCCAGCACTTGGTCAAAACCATAAACACGATGTGCGTTAAAGCAAACTTTTGGTTTTCCAACCGGCGTTACGAATAGAAGCGAACCGCCCACCGCGACAACTCTTTGTAGTTCGCTCATCGCCCTTTTGTCACCTTGCGGGTCGATGGGATCGCCATACCGGCCCAAGCCAACATGTTCGACAACGTGCATGCATGAAAGCGACTCGATCGATTGGTCTTCAAATGGAAGTGCGTCCAAGGAACCTTTGTGCGTGGTTACGTTATGCAAATTCAGTTCGGCCGGTCGGTAATCGTAAAAAGCAACGGGAACAAACGCTGACACGTTAGCGATAAAATAGAGGCTACTGCCAATGTCGACATGTTTTGTCGGTTTTAGATTTGCGAGAACGCGGGCCGCCCAGGCCGTATGGAAAATGTAATGCCGGTCAAATTCTGTATTATTTGTGCGATCCGTGAGGCAAGGGTAACGATCTTCCCATGCGACTTGATGACGATCGTCGGCGACTAGCGATTTGTATTCTTCGAACTCTCGCTGGAACGTTTTTTCCGCTCGGCGATCCCGCCAATATTGACGCAACCGTTTGCGTCCAGGAATTAATTCTTTGAGCTTCATAATTTCGTCTGGTCAAACGACCGATCGATAAAGTTCCATGTATTGATTATGCGATTCTTGCAGCGAAAACTGTTTTTCGATCAACCTTCGCCCATTCTTGCCCCAGTCTGTCATCCGTTCCGACTGCCCGATCGCATTGCGGATCTTGTTTGCCAAATCGACCGGGTCCCGATGCTTGGCAAGTAAACCGGTTTGATTGTGGATAACAATTTCTGGGACCCCCCCGATGTTATAGGCAAGCACCGGAGTGCCGCAGGCCATCGCTTCAACGGCTGTTTGAGGCATATTCTCGGCCCAGGATGGGAGCACGAATAAATCCATCGCAGAGTAGGCCTTTTGCTGTTGAATTGGTGTCGAAAGGTAGCCCAAAGAAAGGAATTTAATTCCTGGAATGGGTGGAATCTGAAGGTCGTCAACGCCAAAAACCAAAACGGTAATTTCTGTCGTAGGCATGTCATTGGCAAGCAATTGAAGAGCCTTCAGTAAATCCTGAAATCCCTTTCGGTTGTTGCTTAGTGATGCCGCGCCAAACCCAATTACCGGTTGGGTTGTTGGTATTGCCAGTTCGTGACGCGAATCATTCTTCTCGAAAGGTTGAAACAGCGTCAAGTCCAATCCATTTCGGATCGTTCGGATGGTCGTAGCATATTGCCCGAGCGAACTTTCCCGCACGTTGTTCTCCATCCATTTGCTCGGAGTCACGAAATGAATGTTCCTGTGTTTGAAAAGCTTTTTTTTGTAGTCAAAAACTTTTCGTGAGATGTCACGAATGCCGGGGTTGTCGATCTGAATGCAAGATTGGCAAACAGTTTTGAACTTCGCACATTCATCGGAGTGATGGCAACCTCCCGTTATCGTATTCATATCATGCAATGTCCAGACGATAGGCTGCTTTTTAGGAAACGAGCGAAGGAAAGTGCTCAGGTCGAGCCAGGATAAAATCCAGTGCAAATGAACAATTTCACACGCGTCGTTTTTTCCGAAGGGAGTCCAGCCACGTTGCCACGGCGTTGAGAAAATCTCACGGTCCTTTGGGCGATTGGCGAAATGCTTACGGTAGTTGCGATTTCGCTTGGACTTCGTTTCGCGTCGTTCAATCCATTTCGCAATGCCGGTTGGCTCGCAGGGTGCAAGGGATTGAAAGGTGTCTTGACGGTCTGGAATGGCCGATTCGTCGTGATAGTCCGGATGATAGTGGAATCTGCTGTCAATTCGATTTTTCAGAAGTGACAAATGCAATCGTTTGGCGGCCGTTGCAGCTCCACCCTTTAGGTCGGTATTGAATTGGCGGACGCGCATTGATTAAACGGTTGGCTTTCCGTGTTTGTGCAAAAAGGAGGTGTTTGGTTTATTGGTAGGGCCATCACCTTGTTCGATGTTCTTAGTTTTGGTCGGTTGAAAGCGTCGATTGAATTCCTGCGAAGAATACAGGGGCAATTGGTCTCGCCGAGTACTGTTTTCGAATTGTTGTCTAGATCGTTCCGTACGAAAACGGATGACAGGTTTAGCCGCCACGACACATTAGTCATGGAAATCTCGGATGGCTTGTCAGTGTGTGGCCAAAAACTAGCGAATCGTTCCGTCACCTTTTCCAGCGACTTGAGTTTCAGATTCGGCCAATTCAGTCCCCTTATTCGTAATGTCCGCCGCATCTTCAAAATTAAATACAATCGATTCGCCAGGCGTCTCTCCATTGGTAATCATTCCCGCTACTCGCCAACCCGCTGGATTCTTTTTTAAAACCCAAGTTACGTCGTATTCGTAGCCTTGCTCATCGACGGTGTCGGTCCAAGACGTCAAAACGTGGGCCACGTTCTTTTCATTGGTGACATACTTGGCTTGATGGACCAGGTATTTCGAGTTGGTCGACCCTGGCAGGGACACATCTACATTCGCCTCGCGAGTTGCTTCTCGAGCCTCTGTCGTCAGTAAATTATTGGCTGCGATCAAGCCATCTGCATTGCTGTCTGCCTCTCGAAGGAAACCAAGGTACTTCGACGTAACCGTGGTTGGGTCCGTCGAAGGATCAACGCTGGGAGCGGTTGGCTGTTTCGCCGGCGAGCTAAGCCCGTTTCCTTCTCCAGAAATGGCGTTAACCGAGTTAATATCGGTTGAGTTCGTTGTTGTGGGTTCCGCATCGTCTTCCGGCGATAATTTGGCTGTTGGGTCGGATTTGCTGCAGCCTACTGGTGCCCAGCATATTGCGGCTGCCAAAGCCAAAACGCAAGATTTTTGCAGCATGGTTTTCCTCTTTTATTCTAATAATTAAGTTTTTAGCTAAAGAAATGTCGCGTTGGTTTCCCAGAACTTGTCATTCGGGTCAAGGCGACTTTAAAAAGGACTGCAAAAATTGACCTAATTAGTTTTTGCTTCTTTGCAGTACACTCAAATGCGAGGCGAGCATGCTGGCATCTGGTCCCTTAATACCCTTTGACATATTGAATGGTGCCAGTTATCCTGTACACCATATGCAGATATATGGAATTTCTGCTCCCACCTCACAGTGATGACTTTGGCCGAGTCCTCAAACATCCTTCCTCATTTGGAGCCTAGCTAATGAAATGCCGAGGTAACAATCTAAGTCGACGTAGTCTTTTAACAGTGGGTGCTGTTGGAGGATTTACCCTTGCGGATTTCTTTCGTGCCCGTGAAGCACAAGCGGATCAGAAAGATTACGAAAGCAAAGAAGGCAAAGCGAAGTCTGTCATTTTTATCTTCATGCCCGGTGGCATGGCTCACCAGGAAACATTCGATCCAAAGCCGTTTGCTCCAATTGAGTACCGCGGTCCGATGAACAGTATCGAGACGAACGTCGCTGGGATTCGTGTCAACGAAATGTTCAAGAATACTGCAAAAATCGCGGACAAGATCGCGATTTGCCGTAGCATGACGCATGGCGAAGCTGCCCACGAGCGTGGAACGCACAACATGTTCACCGGTTACCGACCAAGTCCTGCTTTGAAATACCCAAGCATGGGTAGTGTGGTTTCACACGAATTTGGACCAAAGAACAACTTGCCTCCGTATGTTTGCATCCCCAATCAGCCGAATGAGTTTGCAGGAACTGGGTATCTCAGTTCATCGTTTGCCGGGTTTAGTTTAGGTGCGGATCCAGCAAGTGGTAATTTTCAAGTTCGCGATTTGAAGTTGCCGGGCGGGGTGGATGAGTCACGCTTTGGAAAACGTCGACAGTTGCTCGATATTGTAAATGGTCACTTTCGTGAAACGGAAAAATCTGACTCGCTTGATGCAATGGATTCGTTTTACCAGCGTGCCTATAGCATGATCAGTTCGCAAAAAGCACGCGAAGCTTTTGACATCAACAAGGAAGACCCGAAACTTCGTGACGCCTACGGACGAAACACAGCTGGGGCACGAATGCTTCTGGCTCGACGAATGGTCGAAGCAGGCGTTCGATTCGTCACGTTGACGTACGGAGGCTGGGATATGCACGACAACATCGACGGAAACATCCGACGACAGGTTCCTGCGTTCGATCAAGGCTTTGCAATGTTGATTAAAGATCTTTCCGATCGTGGGCTTTTGGATTCAACGATGGTTTGCATCGCTTCCGAATTTGGTCGCACGCCTAAGATCAACGCCAATGCTGGTCGGGATCACTGGCCGAAGGTGTTTAGTGTTGTAATGGCAGGTGGTGGCGTTAAAGGCGGAATGGTTTACGGTTCGTCCGATTCAACCGCCAGTGAACCAGAAGATGACCCGCTTACCGTAGAGGACTGGGCGACAACGATTTATGCCCAAATGGGAATCGTTGCGGATAAGGAGTTGATGGCTCCGGGCGATCGTCCCATCGAAATCGTTGATGGCGGAAAGGTTCGAAAAGAACTATTGGTTTAATACGTTCGGTTTTTGCTTGTGCGGCGTGAGTTTCACGCCGCGCAAACTGTCGAATTTGATTCGGAACGTATCAAAAAAATATGCTGAGTGGTCCGGTTTTTCGTAGAAAACTCGGTCGTCAGGAAAACGCAAGATGCGATCTGAATTATGATAAATGGTGGGACGACACCCACATCCCACCTAAAATGCTCTCCTTAAACATAAATCTCTCCTAACGGCGGAGTTCGAAATGTTCTCACGAACTTGTAAGGCATGGTTTGCCTGCGCAATGCTTCTTTCCCTTGCATTTGCGAATTTTTCTTTTGCGTCTTCACCCACGCTTTCGCTGATCATGCCTCGCGGAGTTCAGCGAGGTCATGAACATGTTTTGACATTTTCTGGTGATCGTTTGAGCGACGCCGAAGAAATTTTCTTTTACACAAAAGGCGTGACGGCAACCAAGATCGAACTCGTTGACGCGAAATCGATCAAAGTCACGGTTTCGGTGGATGCGAATTGCCGATTGGGAGAACATGTCGCACAGGTTCGAACCAAAAGCGGCATCTCAGAGTTCAGATCTTTCTACGTTGGACCGTTTGCACAAATCGACGAAAAAGAGCAGAACGGTTCGTTTGAGGAAGCACAGGCAATCGAGTTCAATAAAACAATAGCCGGTGTGGTGGCAGCCGAAGACGTTGACTACTTCGTGGTAGAAGCGAAAAAAGGTCAACGCATTTCAGCGGAAGTTGAAGCCATTCGACTCGGGACGTATCTTTTTGATCCGTACCTTGCGATTCTCGATTCAAAACGATTCGAACTTTCAGCTGGTGACGATGTTCCACTGGTTCGACAGGATTCGTTGGCATCGATTATCGCGCCTGAAGACGGCAAGTATTACATTCAAATCCGCGAGTCCTCTTATGGTGGAAATGGAAATTGTCGCTACCGTTTGCATGTGGGTGACTTTCCACGTCCAACGCATGTCTATCCGCCTGGTGGGAAAGTTGGCGAAAAAATGCAGGTTACCTACATTGGTGATCCCAGCGGAGATATGAAAACGGAAATTACGGTGCCGAATGAGCCCAATTCACGTTCCGGATTGTATGCTGAGTCCAACGGCCAGATTGCGCCGTCTCCAATTCCATTTCAAGTGTACGAACATGGAAACTCGCTGGAGCAAGAGCCGAATGAGTCGATCAAAACCGCATGTGCCGCGGAGTTGCCAAATGCCTTTAACGGCATTATCTCAAAAGAGGGTGACATTGATTGCTTTAAGTTCTCGGCGAAGAAAGGGCAGAACTTTGAGGTCGAGTGTTTTGCTCGACGAATCCGAAGTGGACTCGATCCGGTCATGAATCTTTACTACGCCGATGGCCGCCGGATTACGGGCAACGACGATTCCCGGGGACCTGATAGTTATTTTCGATTTACTGTTCCCGCTGATGGTGAATATGTGATCCGAATTACAGATCATTTAAGTCGTGGGCGTCCGGATTTCGTCTACCGGGTGGAGTTCCATTTGGTCAAGCCCGCGCTTTCGCTGGGGATTCCGAGAGTTGCACGTTACTCGCAGTATCGGCAGGCGATATTTGTCGCTCGCGGTAATAAGTTTGCGTCTTTGATCTCGGCAACTCGTGCCAATTTTGGTGGTGAAATCAAATTAGACGGCAACGATCTTCCAGCGGGTGTGCAAATGATCAGCCAGCCGATGACGGCGAACATGACGTTGATGCCGGTCGTTTTCGAGGCAGCTGCAGATGCACCGCTCGGCGGAAAACTGGTGGACTTTACCGCACGCCATATCGATCCCAAGGTCAATATTTCCGGTCGTTACACCAACAGTGCGGATTTTGTCTTGGGCCAACCCAACAACACGGTTTACTACCCATGCGTCGTCAACAAGATCCCGATTGTGGTTGTTGAGGAGTTGCCATTTGAATTAGAGATCCAGCAGCCCAAGGCTCCGATTGTTCGCAACGGGTCGATGAATTTGAAAGTGATCGCCAAACGAAAAGAGGGATTCAAGGGGGCGATTCGCGTTGAGTTTCCGTTCCGCCCACCAGGAATCGGAACCACCAGTGCGGTCACCATACCAGCAGACAAAACGGAGGCCTATTATCCATTGAGTGCGAATGCAAACGCACAAATTAAGAAATGGCCGATCTACGTGATCGGTTCATCGGATGTTGGTGGTAGCGCATGGGTGTCGTCTCAATTGGCGTCTCTTGAGATTGCCGATCAATTTGTGACTCTCGAATTGCAGCGGACGTCGTGTGAGCAGGGCCAGGACACTCAGATTCTTGCCAAGCTGAATCACGCAGCGCCATTTGAGGGCAAAGCTAAAGTGCAGCTTTTTGGGTTACCTGTAAAAGTCACTACCGATGTCTTGGAATTTACAAAAGAGACAAAGGAGTTGATCTTTAAAATTAAAACCGACAAAACGAGTCCAGCTGGAAAGCATCGAAACGTTTTTGCAAGTGTCACCATCATGAAGGAAGCCGAGCCGATTGTGGCTCGAGCGGGTGCCACCGAATTGCAAATAGACAAGCCGTTGCCACCCAAGCCAAACGCACCCGCCAAGCCAAAGCCGGTTGTGGCCAAAGCTGCCCCTAAGCCGGCGGCGGCTCCGCCGAAAGCAAAACCGCTTTCGCGTCTGGAGAAGCTGCGTTTGGCGGCCAAAGAACAGCGCGAAGCTGGCAAAGAGTAGTCGCTAAAAAAGAACGAAAGCGTTCGTTTCAAAAACGTTTTGAGTTTTCGAAAGCGAATCGCTTACCAACGTAATACAAATTTCGTTTGAACAGGATTTAAGGTGAAAAAATGAAGGCAAAAATCTTAGGAATGATTATTTGCTTAGTGATTTCAAATTGTGCGGTTTCAAATTGCGTTTTTGCAAATGATCTTGCGCCGAAATCAATTCAGGTCTTTCCGGCGAATATCGACCTCACGACAAAACGTGATTCTCAGTCGATTGTAGTCCAGGCGTTCTATGAAAATGGATTGACCGAAGACGTTACAGACAAGGTCGAATGGAAGGTTTCAGGGCAACCGGTTGTGAAACGGGACGGAAACGTCTTTCTGCCACTTGCCGATGGTAAGGCGTCACTTACCGTGACTCACGCAAATCTAAATGTCACGATTCCAATCGAAGTCAAGCGAGCTGCGGAACAGAATCCGATCAGTTTCAAAGCGGATGTAATGCCTGTTTTCATGAAAACAAATTGTAATACCGGCAGTTGCCACGGAGCCGCTCGCGGGAAGGACGGATTCCGACTGTCTCTTTTTGGGTTTGATCCAAACGGTGATTACAACCGTATCACTCGAGAAATTGCTGGTCGACGGGTTAATTTGGCTTTGCCTGCCGAATCACTCTTAATCGAAAAATCAGTTGGAAGTGTCCCGCACACTGGTGGCAAGCGAATGGAGATTGGCAGTGAGTACTACAATACGCTGCTCGAATGGGTTGAAATGGGGGCTGTCAACGATCCGGGTGAGGTGCCGTCAGTTGTTTCGGTCGAGCTCTATCCGAAAAACGGAGTCCTTGACGGTAAGGGCACGAAACAGCGATTGACCGTGCGTGCCAAGTATTCGGATGGAACAGACCGTGACGTGACTTCGCTCGCCTACTTTTCAACCAACAATGAAACCTCTGCTGCAGTATCCCAGGACGGTATGATCTCAGCTGGTTCTCGTGGCGAGTCATTTATCATGGCCCGTTTTGATACGCACACCGTCGGTTCGCACTTCATCACACTTCCCAAGGGGTTCGAGTTTAAGTGGAGCAATCCAACAGCCAACAACTATGTTGACGAATTGATGAATGCGAAGTTTTTGAAGCTGCGGATGAACCCGTCAGAGCTGTGCTCTGATGATGAGTTTTTACGACGTGTTTCGTTGGATGTTTGTGGCGTCCTGCCAACGGTAGAGGAATACGAAAAATTCGTCGCTGACACTGATCCCAAAAAGCGTGAAAAGAAAGTCGACGAATTGCTGGGGCGAAAGGAATTTGTTGAGATGTGGGTGATGAAATGGTCCGAACTTTTGACCATTCGATCATCGCAGCAGGTTTCCTACAAATCGATGTTGTTGTATTACAACTGGTTGCAGGAACGGGTTGCCAACAACATGCCGATGGATCAATTGGTCCAGGAATTGCTTTCATCTAAGGGTGGAACATTTGCCAATGCTGCAACCAATTACTTTCAAAACGAAACGGACACATTGAAAGTTTCGGAGAATGTTGCCCAGGTCTTTATGGGCATGCGGATTCAATGTGCTCAGTGTCACAATCATCCGTTCGACCGGTGGACCATGGACGATTATTATGGTTTCGCAGCATTTTTCTCGCAGATCGGGCGCAAGCGGGGTGAGGACCCTCGAGAGACGATTATCTTTAACTCGAATCGTGGTGAAGTTCAGCATTTGGTTGATAAACGCGCGATGAAGCCAAAGTTCCTCGGTGGTGAGGAGCCTGAGACGAAGGGAAAGGATCGCCGCGAAGTGATGGCGAAATGGCTTGCTTCCGCGGACAATCCGTACTTCGCCAAGAACCTCTCTAACATCGTTTGGGCGCATTTCTTCGGACAGGGAATCATCAGTGACGTTGACGATGTGCGTGTCAGCAATCCAGCTGTGAATCCAGAGTTGCTAGACGAGTTGGGTAAGAAGTTCGGTGAGTACAACTTTGATTTTAAGAAGCTGGTTCGTGATATTTGTGTATCGCGTACGTATCAATTGAGCACGAAGACAAATGAAACGAACGCAGCTGATTCCAAGAACTTTTCGCACGCTAAATTGCGACGTCTACGCTCTGAAATATTGCTTGACACGATCAGCCAGGTTACCGAGACCAAGAATAAGTTTCGCGGGCTCCCTGTTGGTGCCAGAGCGGTGCAAATCGCCGATGGGAACACCAGTACCTACTTCCTGACTGCGTTCGGTCGTGCCGCACGTGAAACGGTTTGCTCATGCGAGGTCAAAATGGAGCCGAACCTGTCACAGGCACTGCACTTGTTGAATGGGCAGACGCTACAGTCGAAGATTGCTGCTGGAGCATTGATTGCTCGCCGTTTGAAGGACAAGAAGGCGCCGGAAGAGATTATTGACGAGCTCTACATTCGTTGCTTTACTCGTAAGCCAAATGTTGAAGAGAAGAAGAAATTGATGGATGTTGTGGGGGCCTCTGAAAATAAACAGCAGATGCTTGAAGACGTTTTCTGGGCATTACTGAACTCCAGGGAGTTTTTGTTTAACGGCTAATCCAGCGGTTTCGATTTTGGTTGGCTTTTTACGAACCTTTGTCGCCGACGCAGATCATTGATTGGCAGTTGCAGCAAGGCTCTAATCATTGTATAAATTTCGAAGTAAGTTTTTGACAGCATATGATGTTGAGTTCTTACGAATTTTGATTGCCATGCTGCTCTACGACCGTTTGAAATAGTCGTATGGGCAGGATTCGTTTGAAAAAACGAATTGTTCCGGAGAGATGGCAGAGTGGTCGAATGCGCCGGTTTGCTAAATCGGTGAAGGTGTCACAACTTTCCACGGGTTCGAATCCCGTTCTCTCCGCTTTTTTAGTTTTTTGTTGACGATTTCGTTCCTGTTTATGTTAACGCGGTGAATAGCTGTGGTTACGAATAGGAGTGAAATGAGTTGCGGTCTGCGAAGCCTTGGTGCAGAACCCTTGTACAGCTCGATAATCTTGGTGCCTTAATCTTGGTGCCTTAATCAAAACGGCAATCGGATCTGCCTTGGTGAGAATAAATCCGAGGCACACAAGCAGCTTTCCAGTTTGCTTTCCAGTTTGCTTTCCAGTTTGCTTTTCAAGCTATGCGCTTCTCGCTCAACCCCCAAACGGTCCCCCCGGTGGCCTACTTTCGTCGTCACGGACCAATTTCTAACTGGAAGGATGAAATACCGCACTGAAGGTTCGTATCGCTTCTGCTAAGAGCACTGCCGAAATCTAATCGGTTTCCTAAAAGTGCATGGTCGATCAGGAATTTGGCAGGGAACTTAAAGCCTGAATTCGTTGAGAAATATGTGAGTCATTTTCCAAGGGGCAACGGTTATCTTTCTGTTGGCTACGAACCGCATAGGTGCAAAGTCATTTCAAAATTGATACGGGGCAGAGTCAACTTTATTTGTTCATCCAATTTGAACCAAAGGCAATGGAAGCTCGCGCTTTTCTTCGAATAAAGTGAGGTTGAGTTCCAGATTGATGGCGACGCCAAGTTCCTTGCTGAGATCGATTAGGTTTTGATTAATAGCCGCGGCGCGCTATTCCGTCAGCCATTGGCTTTCTTGTTCGGCGATCCCATCGAGTTTGATTTCGGTATTCTGAAATTGTTTAGCTTTGTGGCACACTGATCCGGCGGCAGAATAGCGGACTGATGGGTAAATAGTGCGCTGTCAGTTAGCGTGAATGCAGCCCCATCATCATCTCGTGGGTGGAGGGAATTCAAAACCGCCGATTGCCGCCCTAACGTTTTACTCGGTCGTCCACGAGGTCGGGTGGGCCGACTTCGTTACTAGGGATCCAGGCGGCGAGTTCTTTGATGATCGCTTGCTGATTTTTATCCGTCGTTTTCAACGGGTCGATCAGGTTGTCGAACTCATGCGGGTCGTTGAAGCGGTCGTAGAGTTCTTCGCTGCCGTCGGCATATCGCGTGTAGCGGTAGCGGTCGCCGACGAGGCTGTGGTTGTGGGAATAGATCGTGGTAATCGCTGGGCGTTTCTTTTCGGCGGCGGGGTTATTGATCCAGGGCAGCAGGCTCAGGCCGTCGAGGTGCTTGTCGCTCTTGATGGGCTTGATCCCGGCAACGTCTATGAGTGTGGGGTAAACGTCCAGCAACTCGGCCGGTCGTTCGCAGCGTTTACCGCGTGGTGTGCCCTTCAACCGCTTGGGCGGGACAATGATCAGCGGTACACGCGTCGATCGCGTCCACAGGGTCTGCTTGGCGATGTGGTTCTTTTCACCGAGGTGCCAGCCGTGGTCGGAGAGGACGATAATCCAAGTGTTGTTTGCCATGTCGCTCTTGTCCAACGCATCAATTACTTCGCCCAGGCTGTCGTCCATCGCGGAAGTACAGGCGAGGTAGGCCTGCGTCAGCAGGCGGAGTCGGTCCTCTGTTTCGCGCACCCAGGCTGCGGGGGCGGCAAAGGAAACGCGGCTTGCGATCCGCTTGGCGATTGCAGGCAGGTCGTCCATGTCGTCGCCGCGCATCGCGGCGAGCAGCACGTCTTTTTGACTCGGTGCGGCGTCGAACCACTTCTTAGGGGCGAACAACGGTAGGTGCGGATTGTAGAAGCCCAACGCCATGAAGCGAGGCTTGTCGCCTGATTTGTTGGGCTTGTTGATGTTTCCGGCGGTCCATCGGGCGATGCGCAGGTCGGTGTATTCCTTTTCGGTTTTGGGGTATACGCCAAAGTCCCAGACGCCTGGCTTGGTGACCTCTGCGGGGACTCCAAGTTTCTTGGGCGGATAGGGGCCTTGGTTGGTTTTGAAACAAGGCGTGCCTCCCAGCGGCTTGTTTTGGCTGCCGTGCAGGATTTTGCCGGCGGTGAAGGTTTGGTAGCCGGCCTGCTCGAAGCGTTTGGTCAGCCAGGGCACGTCTTTACCTGGTTTGAGCGTACCGTTGGCGTCGTACTTTGGGCGGTTGCCGTAGATGCCGGAGGTCGTGGGACGCAGGCCAGACATGAAGCTGGTGCGTGACGGTCGGCAAATCGGTGCCTGGCAGTGGGCGTTGGTGAACAGGACGCCACGTTTGGCGAGCCGGTCCATATTGGGTGTGGATGCTTGGGGGTGCCCTCGTCCTGTGAGGTGTCCGGCTTGTGCGGAGGCGTCTTTGTCGCTCAGGCAGCCAACCCAGTCGTTGAGGTCATCGATGGTGATGAGTAGAACATGGTCGCGCGTTTGGGGCGGGGGATTGTCGGCCGATACAGAATGGCAGAGAAAAAAGGCGGCCGATACAGTGATATAAGCAAATCGTGTGATAGACATAAGGACGATTATAGCTGTCACGCTTGTCATTGCATAATCAATGTGATGCGAGATGCTAAGCGAGAAACGAGCGAGCCTTTGCGGTGCCTTGACTCCAGCGATGGGCAGGGACTTGACGTTGCACAGGCTCGGAATTGTGCTTGAATGGGGAGCAACTCCAAGGTCTGGTTGATGAACGAGCGCAATGGATTTAAGATTCCAAGGCTTGGCTTTCGCAGGTGTTGCGACTCGTTGGCGAACCGCACAAACCACACAGTGATTTCGGAAATTTCATGCGTACCCTTTTGGCGATCCTGCTCACCACCATTTTCGGTTGGACGTCAACCGTCATGGCAAACGACCGGCCCAACATTCTGCTGATCACTGCCGACGATATGAATTGGGATTCACTGGGGTGTTTCGGCAATGAACTCAAAGATGTCACGCCCAATCTCGACCGGTTGGCCAGTCAGGGAGTCCGCTTCAAGCATGCCTACGTAACGATCGCGATCTGTCAGCCGTGCCGCGCGTCAATCATGACGGGGCGCTACCCGCACCGCAGCGGCGCACTTGGTTTTGATAAAATCAATGCAGGCGTGCCGACATTGCCGGAAACAATGCGAGAGAAAGGCTACTACACGGCGGCGATCGGCAAGGCCGTGCACACGATTCCAAGTCGCCACAAGACAGCCTTTGACGAAACTTACGACATGCACGAGTTGGGCTATGGTCGCTCGCCCAAGCGATACCGGGAGACTACCGCTGGTGCGATGGCGAAAGCAAAGTCTCTCGACAGACCGTTCTTCCTCAACGTTAATTTGCACGACCCACATCGTCCTTTCGCTAACTCACCTCAAGAAAAACGAGAGAAGAGGCCGAAGCTCTGGGCAGGCGTTCCGCTTGTCGAGAATCCGTATCGCCCGGATGAAGTTCCGCTTCCTGGTTTCCTGCCAGACTTGCCAAAAGTCCGATTGGAGATGGCCGAGTACTACACCTCCGTGCGACGCTGCGACGAGATCATCGGTGAAGTATTAAATGTGCTTGACGAATCTGAGCAGCAAAAAAACACGGTCGTGATTTTTCTCTCTGACCACGGTATCGCGGTTCCTTTTGCCAAAACCAACTGTTGGATGCACTCCAATCGAACGCCACTGATCATCCGCTGGCCCGGTAAAACTCCCGAGGGGGAAACCATTAGCCAGACGATGGTCAATTCAATCGACCTTGCACCAACGATTTTAGACATCGTCGGACTAAGCAATCTCGACGGCGCTGATGGCAAGTCGTTCCGTGGATTGATCGACCCGGCGGTTGCAACTGAAGGCGTGGGGCGTAAACGAGTTTTTGTGCATCTCAACTACCCCTTTTCTCGGAAGCGATTCGCTATGCGCGGATTGATCAGTATGAACGACGGCTACATCTGGAATGGATGGGCAAATGGAAAAACCAAATTCAGCAACGAGTCAATGTCCGGCCGAACGTTCGCCGCGATGGCGGAAGCAGCCAAAAACGATCCAACGATTGCTGTGCGTGTCAGCCACTACCTCTATCGGTGCCCTGAAGAGTTGTTCGACTATGAACGCGACCCAGATGCACTGAACAATCTAATTGACGACTTGAAGGCAAAACCGAATCTCAAAGCCTCGCGGTCGATTCTTCTGGAACATATGAAAAAAACTGATGACCCTGAATTTAAGGATTACTCGGTGTACCTAAAGTCAGTACGTCCGGTTATCGACGCGATTCAAGACGATTGAGCCAAATTCAAGACCGCTTTGCAAGTGCTTTTAGGTAAGGCACTTACAGCAATTGGAACGTTAAATAGCGGTCACACAAGGTATCCCGTGAGGTGGCCCAAAACGCAACACGAATCACTTCAATTTCTCTTTGTCAATTTTCTCCGAAGTTCTAAACTTGACTATTTGAACTAGTCCAAAGCCTGCTTTTAACAAAGGCATAAGTGACGAATGTGCCGTCTTTGCTATTTGGTACATCTAAGACAGTCTCTTTGACTCTAATTTAAGTACCGATGGGGCAAGGCAAAGGAATTGGATTCGATCTTCAAACCGGCGGTTAGTCGATGTTGAAAATGATCCAAAGCAAAGCGCCTGTTCAGTCTTGGGTCGTGGGATACCCTGTTTTTAAACGTTCGACCGAATCCGATCCGGGTGCGCATTGAGTTGGGGCACCAAACGAGTGTTTCAAGTTTTAACTAGACAAATGGCCGAAAGAAGTTACGGACCTTCTTAAACGGCATGGGGCGCAGGGAAGTTTATGGGGATCAACTGGGCAAATAAGCGTTCTGTCCAGAGCATCCGAAGGACTTGTGAACCGCAAAAACAACCTAGTTAAGTTTTGTCAGTAGCGTTTCACCACCAAAAATCCCTGTCATGAATACGGGATTCAATCGTACCAAAGCTCTGTAAGGGAGGTTTTATTCGAGTTCGCATATTAGAGGAAAGGCAACCGATATGGTGCAACGTCTAATCTGAGCGTTCCCCTTATTCCGGCTTGAGAGCAGTCAGCTGGAAAGCCATCGCAGTCTCGAATTAATTCCAACACTCTAGCTGAGCATACCGTTACCTGTAGTGTCGTGCCAAACAGGATCCAAACCAAAAATCAGAGAACTTCAACAAGGTCTGAGATGTCAGTAACGAACTCAAAAGAACCGCCGCGAATTTTGGTCATTGATGGTAATCCCGAAATTCACAACTACTTTCGAAAGATTTTTTTATCAAAAAACGAAAATCAGCTGTGGGCTGATTCTCAACGGCCAGCATTAGGTGAGTCTGCTTCAGAATGCAAAGCTGATAATCGATTGGTAGCAGATCTCGACTTTGCCTCGCAAGGCCAAGACGGTTATCAAAAAGTGGTTGAAGCTAAGGTTCAAAATAACCCATACACATTGGTCTTTTGCGATATGCAAATGCCGTCCGGGTGGAGTGCCTTGGAGACGATTGGGAAAATATTTGAAGCTGATCCAGATGTCCAAGTCGTAATATGCTCTGCGTGCTCGGATGATACTTGGGTTGAAATCTGCCAACGTCTAGGCATGTCAGTTCGCCTGCTAATACTCAAAAAACCATTCGACAATGTATTAGTGATGCAGATTGCCGTTTTACTGGTGGAGAAACGCCGTCTAATCGATTCAGCGAATTTGAAGCAGGAGGAACTTGAAAAAATTGTAGCAGACCGAACACGGAAACTTGATATTGCCAAAGCGGAATCAGAACGCCTGTTGTCTGCAATTGATTCGCTTATGTTGAGGGTCGATCCAGCTGGAGTCGTTTGCCATTGGAATGAATTCGCGACCGAAACGTTTGCCCTCAGTTCGCCGGAAGTGATCGGATGCTCATTTTTGGAATTGCCAATTCTTTGGGAATCAGGCCAAGACTTAACACAATTGATTGATTGCTCCAAAAAGAGTAAGTCAGTCAGGCTGGAATTGAAATTCCGTGACCACCTCGGCAATACGAAAATAATTGGCTTATCCAGTTATCCAATATTTAACGGAGCGGAATGCGATGGAGTGATTATCCTTGGTGCAGATCTGACGGAAAGCCGTTTGCGTGAACAGCAATTGCAGAATGCGTTGAAATTGGATTCAGTGGGACAGTTGGCAGCAGGAGTTGCCCACGAAATCAATACACCGATGCAGTACATAGGCGACAATTTAGACTATGTAAAGACAAAGTTCTGCAAGTTAGTCCCCTACATCGAATCCGCCCTTGAAATAATAGATGTTGCTGAAAACTTAGGGTTTGAGCCAGTTCAGATTGAAGCATTTCAGGCAAAAACGGCAAAATTGAAGGTTCGTCGTCTGTTCAATCAGATACCAGAAGCACTTGATGATTCGATCGCTGGAGTCGGGCATGTATCTCGGATCGTTAGCGCAATGAAAGAGTTGTCTCACCCGGGCTTAGAAGAGAAATCAGCAGTTGATGTCAATCGTTCAATTGAAACCACTCTTGCGATTTCCACAAATGAATGGAAGTACGTTGCAGAAATTGAAACCGATCTGGACCCGGAAATTGAGTTGATTGAAGGGTTCCCCGGTGAATTGAACCAGGTATTTCTTAATTTGATAGTAAATGCCGCCCATGCAATTTCGGATCGTACCGATGAGGGCCAGGCAGGGAAAGGAAAGATTAAACTCACATCACTTAAAATTGATGGAGGGGTTCGAGTTGAAATCGAAGACACGGGAGGAGGAATCCCGAGCCATATCCACGATCGGATTTTCGATCCTTTTTTTACTACAAAAGGCGTCGGCAAGGGAACTGGACAAGGCTTGGCAATAGCTCATTCTGTCGTTGTCCAGAAACATCGTGGGATGCTGTCTTTTAACGTTGTTGAGGGTGTGGGAACAACTTTCATAATTGAGTTACCGTCTACCACTGACGAGTTAACGCCTTCGTTGCAGGCCATCGCTACTTGAAAACCACGAACGGATTAGGTGCTCAGAAGATCTGTATGTAGACAAATTTTATAATTACTGAGAACGGTAGAAAAATGACTGTTTTATTCGTAGATGATGAAAAGCAGATTTTGCGTGGTTTGGAGCGAATGCTGGATGCCGCCGAAGAAGAGTGGGACGCCGAATTTGCAAGTGGTGGCGAGGAAGCACTAGAGCTTCTACGAACCAACGCAGATATCGACACGGTTGTCACTGATATGAAAATGCCGGGCATGAATGGGGGGCAGTTGCTTGCAATAATAAGTCAAAAATTTCCTCATGTGGTCCGAATCGTACTTTCGGGAGAGGCTGACAAAGAAGCTGTTTTTCGCGCTGTGAATCCCATGCACCAGTATCTTTCAAAGCCGTGCGATGCGAACAAATTAAAGGAGACTATCAAACGGGCAACCGTTTTAAAGAAAATTCTTAATTCGCAATCATTGATGCAGGTCATTGGTAGTATTTCAGCTCTGCCAAGCGTTCCCAAGATTTATAAAATGGTAATCAACGAACTGGAAAACGAAGAGTCATCGACTGCAGCGATTGGGGAGATAATTGCACGGGATGCTGCGATGACTGCAAAAATTCTGCAGTTGGCGAACTCCGCTGTATTCGGATTGAGGAGTACCGTGCATACCGCAGCACAAGCAGTGACAATGTTAGGTGTCGAAGCTATCAAGTCGCTTGTATTGTCCTTTGGTATATTTATAGAGTTTGAAAATGTGTCCGGATTTTCAATCGATTCATTTATGGATCATAGTTTGAAGGTCGGTGGTATCGCCAGATTGATTGCTATTAGCGAAGCGTTGGACAAAGAATCAATCAACATTGCATTCACCTCAGGAATGCTACACGACATCGGGAAATTGGCACTATTGAGGGCTGATGCAGATGCCTTTCAACGTTGTATTCAAAATGCCAGGGCCAAAAATCTCTCTTCATGGCAGGCCGAACGCGAAATTTTCGGATCGGACCATGCGCAGGTTGGTGCACATATGTTGTTTATCTGGGGGCTGCCCCAATCAATTATCGAGGCTGTAGCATTGCACCACAATCCAGAGCAGGCTGGCGAAAAAGTTTTTTCTGCCATCACGGCAGTCGCGTCAGCCAACGAGCTTTGTCACAAACCTGATGAGAATGCCGATCGAAAACAAAGATTTGAAGATTACCTTGGCGGTATAGGGTGCTTGGAAAGACAGGAGGTTTGGCAAGGATTGTGCGACGCCTGAAGAATCAAAAGCTGGAGCATATTTGCAATGGGACGATTGATTCGGGGCAACGCAGTTTTTTCCACATGATAATTATATGAGTGAAAATAAGATATTATTCGTCGATGATGACCCTAAGGTTTTGAAGGCCATCGCACGTCAATTCGAGGATAAATTCGACATTGAAACTGCTGTTGGTCCTTTAGATGGAATTCAGGTCGTAAAAGAAAGAGGTCCGATTGCCGTTGTGATCTCTGATATGCGAATGCCTGACATGACTGGAATCGAGATGTTAACGCAAATCAAGAGCATCTCACCCGATACAGTTCGGATGATGCTTACCGGATTTTCTGATCTGGAAACCACGATCGATGCAATCAACCGCGGCAATATCTTTCGGTTCCTTTCCAAGCCTTGTCCCAACGACGTTCTTGAATTGGCGATGACTGACGGGCTCCGTCAGCACGCACTAATTCGATCCGAAAAAGAGCTGGTTGAAGGAACACTGATGGGTAGCGTGAAAGTTCTGTCCGACGTGTTGGCCCTTGTAAATCCTGTCGCATTTGGACGTGCTTCACGCGTCAAACGAATTGCAATTGAGGTTGCAAAGCATATGCAGATAGAAGAAATCTGGGAGATTGAAATAGCTTCAATGCTATCTGCGTTAGGATGCGTTACGTTAAACGAATCAACGTTACAAAAAATCACTAGCAATGAAGAGCTGACTGAATCAGAGCGTGTGTCTTTCGAGCAGCATCCAGATATTGGTAAGCGTTTATTGGAAAACATTCCTAGACTGGAAAATGTTGCCAGGATCGTTGCCTATCAAGAGAAGCATTTTGACGGAGGTGGCTTTCCGAATGATGAGTTGTCAGCTGAAGAGATACCAATCGGAGCGCGGATCGTTAAAGCGGCCCTCGATTTTGATACTGAGGAAAATCGAAATAGTGACGCTGGCGCCGCATTTGTCGCACAGAAGCGTAACTCAACAAGATACGATCCAACGGTCTTGCGTTCGTTGCAAGAAGTGATATTCAGGCTGTCCAATGGATCAGCCAAGGAAATATCTCTAGATGAGATTCGGACTGGCATGGTGTTCGCCAAAAATGTTATGGCAGAAAAGGATAGATTGCTGATCGCGAAAGGACACGAAGTCACAGAATCTGCCCTAAAGTTATTAAAAAATTACGCATCCAGAGATGTGCTGCAGCTGCCGCTCTGGGTCTGCTAATGATTGGGCAAAATTATGCCCTGCCAAGGGTGCGCTCGTAACAACATTAACCCCTACTGGAAATCTATCATGAGAACTAAAACGATTCGCGTACTGATTGTGGACGACGATTCTAAAATTAGGACAAGTCTGACGCGTGATTTTGAAGATGCGGGATTTGGTGTGACCTCTGCAGTATCTGCGGCGGAAGCAAAGGTGATTTTGAAGACCGAAGAGTTCGATGCAATCCTTTGCGATAATCAGATGACAGGTGCAACTGGCACTTTGTTGTTGGCAGATATCAGCAAGAGTTTCCCAGAAATCAAGCGATTCATGCTTTCGGGCAATATTTCAGCAACGCAGACATTTCTAGTGGAAAAAGAAATCGGCGTGTCTCAGCTGTTCGAAAAACCATGCTCCAGTAAGACGATTATTGAAGCGATTACGAAAGCCGTTGATTGTTAGCGTAAAAATTGCTTCGCAACAGATCCGATCGCGTGATGTCAGCGTACCGGCGATAAAATCTGTGGGCTTTTGTAATTGATCCGACATACGCGGCGTACGAAAGCCTCTTTTGACGGTTTTGGTTTGGGTTCGCAGGCTTTAAGCGGGCGTTTGTTTCGCCTTGATATTGTCGATCGGTCGCAGACGCTATGACGATGGATGCCGATGGCGAGCATACTTCACGGTCTCACCAGATCACGTTTTGACGAATAATGCCTGTTTGTTCCGACGCTACGTTTTGCGAAACTTTTTTGTAAATCGAGATTTTTCAATTCGAAAATGTGAACAGCTCTCGACTTTTTTGCTCGCAGCCGGCGTTTCAATTCAGAGGCTTTCACATACGGATCCATTTTTTCGGTTTTGTGTTATTCGAAATCTCGTTATGGAACGTTCATGGATATCAATTGCGTTTTTTGATGTTAAGGTTGTTCAGGGCTTCTTCAACGGTAATCAAAATAATCATGCCCGCTTCGATTTGGATCAACGACCGTTCCGCCAGAAAAAGAAAAGGGGCGTTGGATTGCATTATTTGATAACCACTCAATCATTGCAGTATCAGTGGCATACCGAGAATAGCCGGCGACTGTGAGTGGCAATCCGGTATGTAAGAGCTTGTCCCGAGATTGATGTGAAATCCAAGACGCTGTAACGCAATCTGTTTACTGTAAGGTTTGACCGGACCCAACCAACGAACCAGCTGTTCGGTTGCATAACAGCTGAGGTAGATTCGATTTTTGGGGCAAAATTGCCAATTCAAGTCAGCCCGTCAGAAGCTCTGGAGCTAGACCATCAATTGCTCGATGGCTCCGGTCTGCGCCAGTTTCTTCCGCGACATTTCCAGGTCAAGATCACCATAATGTTTGATCGGATTGCCGTATGCATTGAGAAGCGTTGTGTACCAGTTGCCAATCGTTTTATGTCCCTCGGTGCCATGATAGGGCAGGCGAATGTATCGACCATGAATGTTGAGCCGACAGTTCTCACCGGACATCACCAGGATCGGCGCCTCGGTGCCGTGGCTGTGGTGGCCTTCACCGTTCTCGGGGAAGTAAAGGAGCACTGTGTTGTCGAACATGGTGCCTTTGCCTTCGGGGATACCCTTAAGGCGTTCGATGATCGTCTTGACTTGGTTGACATGGCCGACTCTTATCTTTTCACGGATGTCTTCTGCGGAAACGCCACTGTACCCGCCGTTATGTCCCAATTCATGGATAGAAATATGGTCGCCTTCATTGCCCGGTATGCCTTTAATGGGCGTGGACAGTTCGTCGATTGTGTATGTCACAATGTTGGTGAGTCCGGTGGCGAGTGCGGCAACGAGAATGTCGGTCATTGCCTTCTGCTTCTCGGGAGTGCTGGCGTTGGGACCGCCATTGGCATGGATTGGGTCGACTTCCGGCAGGTGTTTTTTGATGAGGCCGGACATTTTCTCCAACTTTTTATTGCGTGCCTGGATCTCTTCGATCGAATTGATGTGGTTACTTAGCTTGAGCTTTTCGTAGCCTTCGAGCACCTGTGCCTTTAGCGATTCTTCGCCTTGGAGAAACGAGAGCATCGCATTGTCCGAGTCAACTGCCCCCGGAGCGATAACTGTTTTGAAAAGTTCGTTATAAGCGGTCATCGGGTCGGCATAACAATAGTTACGTTGGTGAGGACCCGGTGCTGAATAACCGGACACGATGCCATTCCGAAAATTTGCGTAATTGCCGGTCAGCGACAATTCAACATGTCCGAATGGCGATGGAAAGAGTTTGGCCAGTTCGAAGTCGATTGTGGCACGCTTGATTCCGCTGAGCGAGTTCCGACCGGACTTGAATGCTCCCATGACTGATGAATAGGACCAGTGACCGTTCTCGCTCATTTTGCAGGACAGACCCTGTAGGATCGACATGTGTTGTTTGTACGGAGCAAGTGCCTGGAGCCAATCGGGCAGCGTATGATTTTCCAGATCGACTTCCATCGCCTGCTTCTTGCTATCCATCAACTTTTCACTGTCGGTAAAGGATGGCAGTGCAACTTCGTTTGGGCGGATGCCGTTAGACTTTCGGATGAAGACAAACCGGCGTGGAGTCCCAGATATTGCACTCGCCAGATCGGGTGAAGCGAATGCAGTCGTGAGCGCGGGACCCATCGTAAGTGCTCCTGCTCCAATGGCCGACTCTTTCAGAAATGATCTGCGGTTACGCATATGTTTGGTCCTAAGGTTTCTTGCGAAAAATAAATGAATCGGAAGTCAGCAACGAAACAACCACAGCTTGAAAACTGCCGCCATTTTCAAGATACGCTTTGTCGGCGTCGATCAGGGTTTTGGAGTCGGAGAGCATCTCGTTACGACCCATAAAGTAGCGAAACGCGTGGCGTATGATGGATTGACGTACGCGGTCGGACCTCGCCAGTCGATCAACGAGGTCCAGTGCATCGGTCACTTGACCGTCAAGCCTGTGGTTGCCGGTGCCTTCGAGTTTGCCACGCGGGTCGACTGGCAGGGTCTTGTATATGTCACGCAAGTCTTCGTGTTGCTGCCCCTTGTCTTTAACTTTCTGAATCAGGTTCTCGGGATGCTCCAGCCGCTCTTTCGTACGGTATCGGCCGAAGTCATCGAACATTTCAAACGGCAGCCCCAACGGATTCATTTTCTGGTGACAGGACCAGCAGTATTCGACCTGTGTTTTCGCATCCAGCCTTTGCCGGAGTGTTTTATGAGGGTCTTCGGGAATCACCGCGTCGACCGTGATCGGCACATCTGGAATCGTGCCAGCCAGCAATTTCTCCTGGATCCATTTCCCCCGGTGGATTGGATCGGTCTCTGTATTCTGAGCATGTGCGATCAGCCACGCCGGGTGAGTCAGGATTCCCTTGCGGTGAGCGACCGTTGCCGGCTGCTCAATTGGGTAGTTCCAGTTGTCGAGCCGGATATTGAAAAATTCGGCGACCTCTGGACCGGTCAATTCGTGGCCGCGGCGGGAGATCCCATGAATACCGTAAGGCGGGGCCGTCGTCTGGCCGTTGGCATACCGCAGCACGATAGCGGACATGGCCCGCTTCACCGAGTTCGGGTCGGCGCGGATTTGCATCTTCGCAAGAAACGGTTTGTGCTTCTCAATGTCCTCCTGCGTAATATTCTGCCAGTCAACATCCTTGAAGTATGCGTTGATTTCTGCAACCTGTTGTGCTCCACGCTCCATGGCTTCATTGTCACCGGTGTGGTAAACGTAGAACTGGTCGGTCGTAAGCAACTTTTCAAAGACGTTCTGGTCGGATTCAAGAATGTGCTCGACGAGTTGATCGGCCTCTGCAAGGAGTCGCAGCTTTGTGTTGTCGTAATTCTTGCCGAAGCGTTTGTTGTCTTTGAAGATCGGCAGCATGTTGGGGTAGCCGAAAAACTCACGGACGAACCGCAGGACACGAATCGGTATGTTCGTGGCGCTGGTGACTCTGCTGCGCGACATTAGCATGATCCGCTCGTCAACGACGTAATACTGATCCCGCCTTTTGAGCATTCGAATTACCTCCCGCCGGTAATCTTCACGGGTGGAAAGACGGCCATTTTGAACGGCCTTAATCAATTCTGCATCGGGACTGGAGTCAGTCAACGCATACGCCAAAGCGTAGCTGGCATCACGAGGAGACATCATTCGTCTGCCGTGCTCGTCTGTCTTTCCATGGCCGAATTCGGACCGGTAGACGAACTCCGAGCGGAGGATCAGTGTTTGGATCAGCTTCTGGATTGCCTTGAGATTGCCCAGGCTTTCGATGTAGGTTCGCGTCAACTTGACATGCTTTTTGGATTCTTCAACGTCAGGGCGACGCTCAAGGATCATCTGATAGAGTTGCTCAACGAGTTTCACGACTTGCTCTTCACTGGGGGCGCCAGCCTCAATGCGTTCCTGTTGGAACCCTGCTTCCCAGTGGCTCATGCATTTGTCGATGATTGCCCGAAATGAATCGCCCTGTACGCGATGTTTTAATATCGATGCGCGGATCAGTGCCATCTCTTCATCATTGGGTGGTTTGTAGTCGTGAGGCTTGTATCGTTCTTTGTAATTGTATTTTTCGATGCGCTCCTTCAGGTCCGCAAGATAATTGACCATAAAAGCAAGGCGTGTCTGGATTTTTCGGTCGTCATGACCATGGATAAACCATTTGCGTTCGCACATGGCAAGCAACTGGCTGTCAGTTGCTGTGTCATCCATGTACCGAATCATCGCACGGTAGATATGCTCCAGGTCTTCGTTGGCCGGCTTGGCGGCATCAAAGTTTGACTTCTTGCCCCCCTTGCTTGCATCCGCAGGCTTGATTTTTGTCGGAACGAACGTTGGCAGTAGTCCATGATGAGCATTGTCGTACATCTCGATCAACAGTTTCTCAATATGTCGAACGAGAAAGTACTCCCGAGACGCGAGTGTTTTGTTGTGAAGATCTTCCATGGCCATGATGGCGGAGACGGCAGGAAGAAAGCGGCTGTCACGCCTGGCCAAGTGTGTCGTCATGAGGTTGGCGGTGTCTTTGGCATTGGTGAGCATTGTCAGTAGATGCCCGCCGTTAAGCGTTTCATTGGCGTAATAACGCACGCCCGAGTTGTTTGGTAGCAAAAATGGGTTTGTGAGATTGAGCCGAAAGCCGCTCGAAAGGTGCGGCACAAATTGTCGCTTGCCATCGATGTCCAGATGGGGATTGAATCGCGTTAGTTGGTTGAACTTCACATCGAAGATAAATTCGCTGATCAGCCAACGTCGATCATAAGTGAAGCCCGGCAATTCAACATGATCACCCGAAAACAGCTGTCCATGATCAACATAGTTACCATAGGCGGGCGATCTTAACCTGTCATCAAGATCGGAACGACCAGCCGGGTTTATTGCATTGCCAATCCAGTCGTCCAGTAGCTTGCGCTCGTGCGTGGTAGGTTGCTGTGCCTCTTCCGGTGGCATCTCCTCAAGCCGAATCGACTCGTGCATCTTATTGAGCAAATCAATACGTACGGCGCCCTTTAATGAGTCGAGTGTGTCTAGCCGTACATTGCCTTCCTGTTTCTTGTCGCCATGACAGGAAACGCAGTAAGTTTTGAACAACGTCCGCACCTCTTGCGGAATCACCATCGTTTGGCTTTTGGGCGTCACTCGCGGTTTGGTTCGTTCGGACGGTTTGTTTTTTTCAGACGGTTTGGTTTTTTCAGACGGCTTGGTCTTCATGCTAGAAACACGTTTGGCGCCGGCCCCGACTTCGTCTGTCTTTTTTCTGGTCAGCAGTTTGTGAATGACGGGCGCGACATGCCTGGCGATCAGGGTGTAGCCGTCATCGGTGAGATGGACACCATCACTTGATAGCAAGGCATTGATTTGACTGGGATCTTTGGAGAATTCAGCCTTGAAGATTGCATGAAGATCACAAAGGAGGACATCCCTGCCGTCGGCCATCGCGCGCACCTTCTTGCAATACGCTTTGTCCATGTACTCGTCGAGACCGCCTAGTTCGAGAAATTCTTTGCGTTTGCCCCAGCCATGCCGTTCATTGTTAAATGGCGTGCTGGTCAACAGGATCACATCAATGCTGGCGTCTTTCAATCTCTTGACGATTTTTTTAAGGCTTTGGTTGTATTGATCGGGCATGAGTACTCCCACATCATTTAAACCAAATGAGACCGTGACGATGTCGGGATTATGTGCAAGAACATCCCTTTCCAGTCGGTCTAGAGCGCTCGTTGCGTTATCACCACCCTTGCCGGCGTTGATCAATCTGGGTTTTGGTAGCGTTGATTTCATCAGCTCCAAAAGTTGCTTGTTCACAGCCGTCGGCATCCCTCGATCTGTAGTAGAGTCACCGAACATGACTACTACGGGGTTGGCAGGCGGCGGCATGATCGCATCAGACTTGCTGATCTTGTTCAGTGAGGCATCGGTTGGTGTGGCAGCGCGTGCTTCCAACTGAATGTTGTCGAATATCGCTTGGGCACTTCCACCTCCCAGCACCTCAACACGCAGGTTCTTGCCAAGTCCTGCCGGTTTGGCACCAGTGGTGAACGTGTAAGTCCATTTGGCGATGCCATCGGTTTCATTGTTCGGTTCATTCTTCTTATCATTGAACGGTGTTGGGTTGACCACCTTTACCGGATCAAGCAAATTCCGACCGTAATCATCGGCCGCCACCGACTTTTCTGAAACGTAACCCAGGCGCAATTTACCACCGGGAAATGGATTGGCGAACGTTGGATCGATTGCGAGGATGCTGAGTCGATAGGTGGTGTTGGCAGCAACAATGGCCTTGAGTACCTGATAGACATCATGCTGTGGGCCGTTGTTGTAAATGAAGAAGGTGCCCCTTCCCGGCACCGCATCAATAAACCCTGCGTTGATATAATCGGCATGAGGCTTGCCGAAGAATCCGTTTACACCCACACCCGACTGGCCGAACTTCCAGACGCCATCTGCTTCAAATCCGGGTTCGTCAATGGCGATCAGGCTCCCACTGGATGTGGGAGTGCTCGCAAGTTTCACCGCAGCAACCTCCGGCGATTTGTCCTGGGGTTTGGCGACGCTAGAGTGCCCCAGCGATATCACTAAGAGCACGCAAGCGAACGATAATTTCTTTCCAGGTGAGGGCATTCTAACGCTTTTCACTTTTTGTCAGTTTTCAGCAATTGGACCATCGCCTTGCCCATCGCTTCGCCAACATTCATGTAGGTTTTTGCGTTGCCACCATAGTGGGCGTTAGAACTGGAACCCATGCTGAGCGGATTGGTGTAAACCGTGGCAACGTCGCCTTCAAGTGCGGGGTACTTGCTTGCATCGCTAATGGCGAACATGGCATCGAGAATCAGCTTTTCGTTGCCCGCGGCATTTTCCTTGTTTGTTTGGCCGAGTGTTGCACAGACAAACTTGGCTTTCGGGGCTTTGAAATCTTTGCGCAACGCCCCGATTAAGTTGATAAGGTTTTTCTCGTACTTAATGGCGTGACCAGCGTTGTACCGATCCTTGTCACCCTGCCACCAGAGGAAGCCGGCGACCTCGTACTCGGTCGCACCCGGATAGTACTTACCTAGATTCTCAAGCACGTTCTTCGCACGGGCGACATCTCCGTCATACTGAACGCCAGCCTTCCAGCCGATTGGTTTTGGTTCGGTTCCCTTTTCCCATTTGTCTGGACTCTGGCCGTAGCCAGCATAGACAAGGGTCTTGCCGCTTTTTTTATCAGTGAACTCGTAAGAGGGGCTTCCGGGAGGAAGCAAATCCCAACCGAGGCTTCGATTACCAATCGAACTCTTAAGAATCAAAACTGGTTCATCCAGAGCGGTGCCGAGATGATGCCCAATGCCAGTCTCGATACCAATTTTTCCGCCGGAAACGGTCAGCCAGTCGTTGCGTTTGACGCTGGTTCTTCCTGGGCCACCGCTACCCATCACATGCAAATTTCGGACGTCTTTGCGGACAGTCCATTTTCCCGCATCATCGATCATGAACGGGTAAAGCTTTTCCGTCTTAACCGCGTATTCGAGCGATCCCTCTTTATCTCCTTTGACTTTGCCCATTTCAAGGGTGTTGGACTGTCCCATGATGATGAAAACTTTCACCTTCTTGGTCATGTCTGCGGGCTTGCCATCCGGGGCAGGCAATTGTGCCGCAGCAATGGTTGGCCATGCAATGACCGCCATTGCAACGAGTAAACAAGCTTGTCTTAGTGGGTTGTGTTTTCTCACGTTCCTTTTCTCCGTTATTGGTTTATCAGCATCCGACTTTCACCGACCGGGGAGGCGGTCGTTCAATCGACAATTTGTACCACTTTTATTATAGTAAATCTAATGTCTGTTTTTGAGAAATTTAAGACCTGTTTTGAGAGGTGCGAACAATGCAAAGCAAGCCATGGCGTGTCGCGCTAATGTTGGATCTGGAATGGCCGTACAAACGTCATGCAAGTATTTTTGCTGGAACGCAACGATATGCAGAAGAGCAAGGATGGCATTCGATTATCGATGAATTTGCGCACGACACCCTGCCAACACGGAG
>CAJQQR010000033.1 GCA_905480545.1 uncultured Pirellulaceae bacterium | reverse complement strand
CACCGAACTTGCACATTCGGCGGGTCTGCAAAAATCGAAAATCGAGAACGACAACCTATCATCAAAAGAATTGGTCGCGACACTGGTCGACAAATTCGATTGCTTGAACAACACGATTCAGTACAGTTGGTTTGTCGAGATGCTTGCTGAGCTCTTTGGAGTCAACGAGCCGCTTGATGCTTCGAACTGGGAAAGCATTTTCGATAATACGCAGTCGCAACTAGCAAATGAAAATTGGTGCGACACCGTTTTCGAAAAAAGCAAACTAAAAGGCGTGTTTCTAACGAACGATTTCGATGATTCGCTTGAGGGATTCGATACCAAGAAATTCATCCCCTGTCTCCGCACCGATGACTTGGTCTTTCATCTTGCCAAATCCGAAACACAATCGCGGCTCAACAAATGTACCAACATCGATATTGTGGACCGAGCCAGTCTAGATTCGGCGATTGCAAAGTTGTTTGAGCATTTCGTCTCTAAAAATGCCAAAGCATGTGCGATATCGATTCCGCCCGATTTTGTGCCTGAGCAAATCGTTGACGGTCGTGCGGATAAAGCAATCGAGTCGCTGCTGAAAAACGGCCCCAATGCAGATTCGGCCGATAAAGTTGCCGCATCAAAGTACGTATTCTGGAAGCTTGCCGAGAACTGCCACGAAAACAAACTTCCGTTCGACCTGATGATCGGCGTGAATCGTGGCGTATTTGCCGAAGGAGTCTTTCAGGGACAAGATCTTTACGATAGTCGCGTTTCACTGATCCAATACCGCGAGCTTTTCAATCATTTCGCAGACGTTACTTTTCCCATTTCCGTTTTGGCAAGCGTGACGAATCAGGAACTGACCAGTTACGCTTGGATTTTTCCTAACGTTGTGACCAACGGACATTGGTGGTATTCCAATACACCAACGTTTATCGAGCATGACGCCGGTGCGCGGCTGGAAGCCGTTCCTCGTAACAAGCAAATCGGCTATTACAGCGATATGTATAAGATGGAATTCGCGTTGCCTAAATTTGCAATGTACAAACGGATTCTTGCAAAAATTCTCGCCGAAAAATTTGTCATTGATCGATCGTGGAGCGAATCAGCGGCGATCGATTTTGGCAAACAAGTGCTTCGTGATAACTCGGAGTCCATTTTTGGCTGCTAAACCCAGCTAACAGAAAAGATCATGTCCGACCAAATCCTTGCACCATCGTTTGTATTTCGTTTTTCCGTTCCAGTTCGTCCCACTAAAGCGAAATGGAAAGCGACTGGCGTTCAACTTGACGAATCGTATCGAATCCCCAGCTTTCAATCGCTAGATGGCAAGCGAGAATTCGCCGATGTTCGCGTTGCCTGGACGGCAAAAGGATTGTTCTTCGATTTCTTGGTAACGGGGAAGTTGCAAACTCCATGGTGCCGCGACACCCGCCTGGAAGACAGTGATAATATCCAGGTCTGGATCGACACTCGCGACACACATAACATTCACCGCGCCAGCCGCTTTTGCCATCGCTATTTACTAATGCCATCAGGTGGCGGATCGTCGAAAGAACAGCCACTTTCAATGATGCTGAAGATCAATCGTGCCCGTGAAGAATCTCGTTCACTTAACTCTGAAAAAATTCCGATCGTTGCCAAAACGCTTAGTAATGGCTATCGATTGAGTGCTTTTATTCCCTCACAAACGATGTCTGGTTTTGATCCTGACGACCAACCTCGCCTCGGATTTACCTACGCAATTTCCGATCGCGAATTAGGTTGCCAAAGTTTTAGCGTTGGACCAGAATTTCCATTTGCCGAAGACCCCAGTCTTTGGGGTACACTCGATTTGCAAAACGAATAGCAACCTTCAATATTGTGGAAAACATGAATCAACAAATCCTACGAATTCCGTTAAGAGCCCTGATATTGTTGCTCTCCGGTTTCGTTTTGTTGCCTGTTTCCGCTCAGGAAGTTGGAGTCGCGTTCGTTGCTCGAACCGAACTGCGAACCGGCAGTCCACAGACGGCACTCGATCGGTATCTTGAAAAACCGGACGACCATTATTCGTGGAAAATCGTTGACGAAGGAAACATTGGAAAGACAGAATATACCGGGCTGATCTTAACATCGCAGCGGTGGAAGAAAATCATTTGGAAACACCAGCTGTTTCTCCTAAAACCGAAATCCTGTAGTGAAGATTGCAAACAAGCCTTGTTATTTATCGGCGGCGGAAGTTGGCAAAAAGAGCTTGAAGATCAACCGCAAAAATTGCCCCGCGATGCGACTCGACTGGCTTTAATCGCTGAACAATTAAAAACACCTGTCGCCGTTCTCCTTCAGTGCCCTAACCAACCCATCTTCGATGGCAAATCTGAAGACCAAATCATTGCATATACCTTTGAAAAGTTTGTTCGCACCGGCGATGAGACTTGGCCATTACTTCTTCCGATGGTGAAATCGGCTCATCGAGCTATCGATGCAACCATCGAATTCGCGAAAAAAGAATGGCAGCTCGAACTTGAAACCTTTACAACGACAGGTGCTTCTAAGCGCGGATGGACAACTTGGCTGACCGGAGCGACCGATAAACGAGTTAATGCGATCGCGCCGATGGTTATTGATGTTCTAAACATGAAACCGCAAATGGAACATCAGAGGTCGGCGTGGGGCGGATTCTCCAATCAAATTCAAGACTACACAGATCGCGGTCTCCAGGATTTACTCGCCACCGAAAGAGGCCGATCGCTCCGTGAATCGGTTGATCCTTATTCGTATCGAAAACGCATTACCCAACCTAAACTGATTTTCATTGGAACAAACGATCCGTATTGGCCAATCGATGCGGCACAATTCTATTGGGACGATTTGGAGGAAGAAAAATACTTGGTCTACGTTCCAAATAACGGTCACGGTTTAAACGACGCTTCTCGATTGGTCGGAAGTCTCAATGCTCTTCATCAATCGGCTAGCGGCCAAAAAGCGATGCCCCAACTCGATTGGAAATTCGAAACGCTGAGCGGTCAAATCAAGTTAAAAATTTCGACTAAAGAACGAGCGGAAAAAGTCCAAATTTGGTTTGCAACATCAGACAAGCGAGATTTTCGCAATTCCAAATGGAAATCGGTCAAGCTCAAGAGATCCGACGACAGCCCAGAGTCTGAACCGGTTTACGTTTACTCGATTGCCTCCCCGCAATCCGGTTCAATCGCCTTTTTTGGGGAAGGGATATTTTCACGTGGTGATTTGCCATGTTACGTCTCCACAAATGTGAAGGTCTTAACAGCCAAAAAACGTGGGAGTGATTGAAAAGTGAGACAACAGACTGGTATTTGCAGCTTTTGCAACAATGTTTTTAAAGGCCATCGGCGATGATTGACTGGATTCGATTCAAAGAAGTTATCGCCGCGAACAACTCGTTTTGCTTGGTCAGTCATATCCGGCCGGATTGTGATGCGCTCGGCAGCGAAATTGGCATGGCCTGTGTTTTGGAATCGCTTGGGAAAAAAGTCCAAATCATCAACGGAGACCCCACTCCGGACAACATTGCGTTTATCGATCCAACACAACGCATTCAAGTAATCGACGTTGATGTTCAACAAAACGAAATTGACGTCGATGTCATTATGATATTGGACACCAGTGCTTGGGCGCAATTGGGTCCAATGTCGGAAGTCATCAAGACGACTTCCGCCAAAATCATGGTTCTCGATCATCATGTAAGCGCAGACGACCTTGGTGCAGAGGATTTTAAGAACACAACGGCGGAAGCAACTGGCCGGTTGGTCATCGAGGCCGCCGATGCGTTAGGCGTTTCATTAACGCCTGAAATGGCAATTCCGCTTTATGCTGCGATTGCGACAGACACAGGTTGGTATCGTTTCCCGGCAACGAGCGCGCAAACTTATCGATTCGCGGCGAGGTTGATCGACGCAGGGGCTTCCCCACCACAGATTTATGCGGATCTATATGAGCAAGAAACGGTGGGTCGCGTACGATTGCGAGGTACCGTTTTGGCTAGAACTGAAACCGAATTGGATGGTCGATTCGTTCATACCTACGCGACTCAAGACGATTTTTCAAAAACGGGCGCGGTGCAAACCGATACCGAAAACTTGGTCAACCTGACCCTTGAAATATCGGGAACTCAGTTTGCTGTGATCTTTGTTGAACAACCGACCGGCGGTTATAAACTCAGCTTCCGCAGCAGGTGCGATTTAACCGCAAGCGGAGTCGCGGAGCAATTTAATGGCGGCGGACATGTGGCAGCGGCCGGCGCGTTTCTTCCTGAGGGAACGCTGGAAGAAAACCGAGACAAGGTTCTTTCGTATATCCGATCTCACTTCCCTAAATAATCTTTTGACGGAACCTCAAATGCGAATTGGAGTTTTTTGCAGTGGCGGCGATGCACCTGGGATGAATGCGTGTGTACGAGCAGTTGTTCGAACCGCAATTTCTGAAGGGCATGAAGTTGTGGGAATCAACCGTGGTTACGACGGTGTCATTGACGGTGATTTCTATCAAAGTTGTAACGAAGGAATGACCATGGGCCTTCGGAGTGTCAGCGGTTGGTCAAAAGAAGGCGGCGCATTTTTACGAAGCAGTCGCAGCAGCCGCTTTCGAACGCCCGAAGGGCGTCAACAAGCTGCACAAACACTTCAAGCAAATCAAATCGACGCGCTCATTCCCATCGGAGGTGACGGAACACTGACAGGGGCAATTGAATTGGCAAAAATCTGGGATGGACAAATCGTTGGCTGCCCTGGAACCATAGACAATGACCTGTGCGGTACTGATTTTACAATCGGATTTTCGACCGCCGTCCAAACGGCAACCGATGCGATTGACAAAATTCGTGATACTGCCGAAAGTCACGAACGGATGTTCTTGATCGAAGTCATGGGACGGCACAGCGGTTACATTGCAGTTCATGCTGCAATCGCTTGCGGAGCAGAAATCGCCGCCATTCCAGAAACACCGACGGACATCTCAGGAATCATTGATTATTTGAAACTTTTGAAAATCCGAGGCAAGGATTCCATCATGATGATTGTTGCCGAGGGTGACGAGGTCGGCGACGCAGCGACGATCAACCGGATGCTTGCGGAAAATGGTTGTCCTTTTTCAACGCGAACGGTCGTCCTTGGGCATCTGCAACGCGGCGGCTCCCCCTCGCCAGAAGACCGACTGCGAGCCACCCAAATGGGCTTGGCTGCGGTTCGCGCGATCCACGATGGACAGAATGGTGTCATGATCGGCATCAAGGGCGAAGACACAATCGCAACGCCATTCCTTGAAGTGATCAATGGAAAACGCGCAATCCCAGACCACTTACTTCACCTTCTGGATACGATGGCGAATTAGTCTTTCTCACAAGGTCACGAACCTGCCAATCGTTGCTCATAGTCTTTCAACCAACTTACTGGTTGTTATAAATTTTTGTATTAAGAACACGTTTACAGAACATCGCGATTTTACAATCAACCCAAATAGCTGACGCATGAAAACCAACGAAATCCGCGAAAAATATCTCGACTTCTTCAAAGAAAAAGGGCACGCCGTTCGACCTAGCGATGTACTCGTTCCGAAATGGGATCCGACAGTTTTATTTACCCCCGCTGGAATGAATCAATTCAAAGACCATTTTCTTGGCAACGTTGAACTCGATTTCACTCGTGCGACAACTTGTCAAAAATGTCTACGCACCGGCGATATCGACAACGTGGGGCGAACCGCCTATCACCATACGTTTTTTGAAATGCTCGGAAACTTCAGTTTTGGTGACTATTTTAAACGTGAGGCGATCAACTGGGCGTGGGAATTTCTAACAGAAAAAAAGTGGATGGGACTCGACAAAGATCGACTGAGCGTGACCATCTATCTGGACGATGAAGAGGCATTCGAAATTTGGAGAAATGATATCGGGCTGAGCGGCGATCGAATTTCTCGTGAAGAAGAAGATGAGAATTTTTGGCCAGCTGAAGCACCATCCAAGGGCCCCGATGGCGTCTGCGGTCCATGCTCTGAAATTTATTACACGCCCGATGGTGGAAAAGAAGTTGAGATCTGGAACCTCGTTTTCACGCAATTTAATCGCACTGGCGATCCGCCAAATAATCTTCATCCCCTGCCAAACAAAAACATCGATACCGGCATGGGCTTGGAACGCGTCACGGCTGTTATGCAGGGCGTTGACACAAACTATCACATTGATTCGATTCGCCCATTGGTCGAAGCCGCCGGCGAAGTTTGCGATATCAAATATGATCCCAACAGTGACGATGGTAGACGTCTTCGAAGAATCGCAGACCATGTCCGCGCTTGTACGTTTTCAATTCACGAAAATACCAATCCGGGTGCAAAAGCAGAAAACAGCGTGATCCGGACGTTGATGCGCCGAGCATTTCTCGACGGGTATCAGCTCGGATTGCGAGAATCCTTCCTCTATCAGATGGTGCCCCAAGTCGTCGAGATCATGAAGTCAACTTATCCGGAGTTGACCGAAACGGTTGAACGTGTTCAGCGAACAATGAAGACAGAAGAACAGGGGTTTTTGAACGTAGTGGAATCCGGAATCGCACGCGTTACTCCGATGATCGCGACGTTGCGTGAATCGAAACAGACTTCGTTTCCTGGTGAACAGTTGTTCGAATTACACACAACCTATGGGGTTCCCATCGAGCTTACCGAAAAGCTCACATTGGACGCAGGTCTTGTTCCGGACATGGAACATTACCAATTAATGATGACCGAACATGAAGGAACATCGAACACCGGTGAGAAAGGGGTGATGGGCGGTGGCGGAGCGGTTGAACAAATTAAAAACGAAGTCAAATCGACCAGTTTCATGGGCTATGAAAAAACGGAAACGACGTCGGTCATCCAGGGTCTGGTCGATTCATCGAATCAGCGATTGGAGAAGCTGACCGCAACAACGACCGACTCAATCGTTGTGCTGAATGAGTCGCCATTTTATGCAGAGTCTGGGGGACAAGTTGGTGACAAGGGAACCATCGAATCGGCAGGCGGCAAATTTGACGTCTACGACACGAAAAAAGATGGTGATGTGATCAAGCACCTGGGTCAATTGGTTTCTGGAGAATTGAAAGACGGCGATGAGGTCACTGCGTCGGTCGATACATCTCGACGCAATGCGATACGTCGAGCGCATTCTGCGACCCATATTTTACATTATTCTCTCCAAAAACATTTGGGAAACGACGCCCATCAGCAGGGTTCAAAAGTGTGGGATGACGCGTTTCGATTCGATTACAGTCATCATCAGGGCGTCGATGACGCAACACTGCAATTGATTGAGGAAACAGCAAATGACCGTGTCCAGTCCTCCGCATCCATCGAGGCGAAACTCGTGTCGCTAGAAGATGCGCGGAGCGCCGGTGCAATGATGTTGTTTGGTGAGAAATACCCCGACCCATGCCGCATGGTGTCGATGGGCGATTTCAGCAAGGAACTTTGCGGTGGTACGCATGCAAGCAACACGAGCGAGATCGGTTTGATGGCAATCAAAAGCGATTCAAATCAATCAGCCGGGACGCGGCGAATCGAAGTCCTGACTGGCGCCGCCGCCGAAGCCTACCAAAATCAAATTATTGACGATGTGAACAAGTGTGCGGAACTTTTGAATTGTGACGTTCGCAACGTACCTGAGCAAACTCAACTCTTGATTGCGCGTTCGAAGCAACTAAAAAAGCAATTGGATTCCGGTAAATCAGAAATTCCATCGCCAATTTCAAGCTCCAGGGCTAACAGCGAAAAATTGAACTTCATTGAATCCAAAAAGATCCTCCGCGAAACCGCGCGGGCAATTAATGTCGACATCTTCGACGCCGTTTCCCGCATCGACAGCGCTCAGGCCGAAGTGGAAAAATTGGAATCGCAATTGAAACAATTGGAATCGGCGGGTGGTACTTCACCCGACGATTTAATCAAGAATGCAGTCGAAGTCTCAGGAATCCAAGTTATTTGCGCCGATCTCCCCGGTGGAAATCCAAATTTGATGCGTGGAACGATCGACCAAATCCGTAAAAAAATCGGGCCCGTCGCAGTCATGTTAGCTGCCGCTCAAGGGGATTCAAAAGTTCTTTTGGTTGCTGGAATTTCAAAGGAACTTGTGGAACGCGGCATGAGTGCAGGCAACTGGGTAAAAGAAGTCGCGCCAGTCGTCGGAGGGGGTGGCGGTGGAAAGCCCGATATGGCTCAAGCTGGTGGAAAAGATCCCACCAAAATTGGCGAGGCTCTAGAAAAAGCAAAAACCGTGATTGCCGGGTTCGCTCGATAGTTCCCGTCAGCTTTCAGGGTGCGTTTCTTCGACGAAACGTTTTGTGATTCGCAATTGATTTGATTTCGACAAATCAGTGCGTATAAGATGAACGTCTGAATCGATTTTTTTGAGGATTGAAATTTGATTTCTTTCAGATCGCCGAAACTGAAATCCGTCGCCGCGTTGTTTTTCCTGATTGCCACGTTTGCTTTTCTCAAACCATGCTGGGCGGATGAATCAGTTGCACTCAAGAGCGTCAAAGCTGAGCTGCAAAAATTTGGAATTGAGCTGACGAACGACGGTCTCAAAAAATCGCTTGAGACCTTCGACCCAGCTGCGGCCGATGAGGATTTGGTGAATCAGATGGTCGCAAAACTTTCGTCTGACAATTATCAAGAAAGAATGTCTGCAACCAAAACGCTTGCTCAAATCAATCCGGCATCGATTTCGATTGTCCGTGCAGCGTCCAACGATAGTGATCTTGAGGTCCGTCTCCGCATTCAGCAAGTCTTGAAGTTGTATAAGTCAGGTTCGCATTTGCAACCATTGCGAGCGGTCCTGAAGTACATTGAACTCAAAAACGTAACCGGTTTGCTTCCGAAAATCTGGACGGCAATGACGACGGTTGAATCAGATTTTTCGTTGACGCGACAGTTTCGGAACACCTTGGTTGCGTCAGCCGCCCCGTCTGATGTTGATTTCCTTCGACAACAAATTGCCGATTCACAAAGCCCATTTCGCACCATTGCTCTCGAATCACTTGTCAAAGTCTTGGACAAAGAGATGACCTCGGAACTGTTTCAACTGGCGAATTCGGATAAAGATGCCAAGATTCGATTGATTGCCTCACGTGAACTGGCCAAACAGTTAGATCGCCGATGTCTGCCGTTGCTGGTGGCCCTATTGGAGTCTGAAGAACTGAAAGTTCGGGTTACAGCAGCGCAGGTTCTTCAATCTGTGACCGGCGAAAAAATATTGTTTTACGGCGGAGCGAAGAGTGCAGATAGAGAAAAATCGATTAGCCAATGGAAAGAATGGTTAGCAAAAAACGGCAGCACCACGACGCTTCTGGATTATAAATACAACACCGATTTTTACGTCGATCGGTTGGTTGTCAGCGATTACTCCAAAAAAATTGTGACCATCCGCGACCTGGACGGAAAGATACTGCGAACTCTATCGGGATTGAATTCACCATATGGTGTGAGCGCTACACTCGACGGTCACATCATCATTGCTGAGTATTCTGGCGCGAAGGTAACCGAATACGACGAAAACGACCAAATGATCAAGAGCTTCAATGTAACTGGCATGCCGATTAGCGTACAACGACTTGAAAACGGAAACACACTCGTTGCCCTTTCCGACAAAAATAAGGTTGTTGAACTCGACACAGAAGGAAAAGTTGTTTGGGAATTTACCTCCACTGGACGAATCCAAGTCGCCAGACGAACGCCCGAAGGAACCACACTGTTGTCGGAAAATACGGCAAGTAAAGTCATCGAAGTAGACGCCGCTGGAAAAATCATTCGAGAATTAAAGGTCAAGCAACCGCAAGGGGCGCGACGTTTGAAAAACGGCAATCTCCTAGTTTGCCAAGGTGATGGAACGGTCAATGAATACGATTCAGGCGGAAAAACGGTTTGGACGATCAAAGGCCTTACTCGACCGATACGTGCACAAAAAATGAGTGACGGAAACTTCGTGGTAATGGATCAAGCTGGCATCAAGATATTTGATGAGTCGGGTAAACTGGTCCGCGAAATAAAGACCGGAATTAAATCGGGCACGATGCAATATTTCTAAAACACTTCAATTGTCCTAAATGGCTTTGGTTGCGTATTGCAAAACGCTTTTGAAGTTCCTCCATTGGAACTGGTGTGCCATTTTTCAATGATTCTGATGAAGAGTTCAATCTAAACGGGGCGTCTCATGAAGTCATTCGCAGCAATTTGGTGCATCACATTCCTTTGTCATGGCATTTGTGTTCCCCCAAACGATACCACGTCGCAAGAGTTAAGCGGCAAACACGATTCGGCAGCGCAAACTTTGGCCGTTGGAGACTCTCATTCCTTTTGCGTCGACTCTCGGAAGTTTTTCAATGCCACAGAAATCTGCCTGGTCGCAGGCGATTGCTATACGTTTCATGTTGCTGCATGCTCCAATTGGATCGACCTTCAAATCGTAGCCGATGCCAACGGCTGGACATCGAATCAAGCCCCATTTGGAATACGGAGACTGGTACACCGTATGGAAACGCGACGCCGCTGCCCAACGGCGAACTGGTTTGAATTGGTGGGAACGATTGGCAAGAATGAATGCTACCATTTCCGCATTGGGTGTGGCGATCCTGAAAAGACGTATTCACCAACAGTATCGGGTCCGCTTTATGCCTTTGCCAACGATGTTCCCTCGAAATACCATAACAACCGCGGTTCAATTCGTGTCACGGTCACTCGCGTGAAATAAGCGATCACTTCGGATGACCCCACCGGATCAATTCCTTCGAAGTAACGCACGTGAACCTTGACACACGTAAACTTTGACGCACGTAAACTTTGACGCACGTAGAATGTGACATTGAATGCTACAACCGTCAGCGATTGGTAATTTCACTGTGGACAGTTTCGACATACCCATGGCAACTTTGCCAAGTCGACGTTGCCGCCGCTGACAATGATTCCAATTCGGCTGTTTGATGGCCAGTCAGTCTTCAGGGCGACAGCAATCGTTGTGGCCGAGCTGGGCTCGATCACGATTTTGGCACGTTCCCAAAAGAGTCGCATTGCGGAAATGATTTCTTCTTCGCTTACAGTGATGACGTCGGAGACTTGGTCGCGAACGTAGGGCCAGGTTAAATCGCCAAGTCCGGTGAGCAACCCATCGGCAATTGTGTTTGGACCCGTTTGCGGAAGCAATTTACACGCGGCTTTCGAACGCGCTGCATCATCGGCACCTAGCGGCTCAGCCGCGATGACATCGATTGCTGGGTCGATTCCTCTCGCGGCAATGCAGGTGCCGCTGATCAATCCGCCCCCCCCAACCGGCGCTATAATCGTTTTGATGCCGGAAACTTCCTCCAATAATTCGAGGGCTGCGGTGCCTTGTCCGGCGATAACATGCGGATGATTGTACGGATGAATAAACGTAGCACCGGTTTCAGCTTGAACTTGCTGGGCCGTTGTTTCGCGAGCTTCCAGCGTTGGCTCGCACTCGATAACATTTGCACCATAGCCTTCAACTGCAGATCGCTTGACCGCAGGTGCACTGGTTGGCATCACAATATGTGCCTGAATTCCACGAGTTCTACCGGCTAGAGCAAGTGCTTGGGCGTGATTGCCGGAGCTATGAGTCACTACGCCGTTTGCGGCATCTTCTTCAGAAAGCCGAAAAACCGCATTGCATGCACCACGGTATTTGAAAGCACCCACCTTCTGAAAATTCTCACATTTAAAGAAAAGTTTAGCACCTGATATTTGATTGAGTGTATCGCATGTCACCACCGGTGTTCGATGAGCGTAAGGCTGAATTGTGCATGCAGCGGACTGCACGTCGGCGAACGAAACAGCGAATTCGGTTTTTGACATCGTTGGAATGCTCTTTAAAACTCTCAAAACGGTCGGTTTTTGATACCGGGTGAACCTTTTTGCTCTGGATCGCATCATTGGTATTGATGTCGATTTGGTCAAGTAAACATTCAAAGTACCAATGAAAGACGTTTTTCCGAGATTGTAGGGATTTCGGTCTGACCCAACCAAGCCGTCATCGTTAGGTGATTGGAACAATCGGCTGTTCGACTTAGAATGTAATGAGATGCATTTGAGTCGCGGCGTCGATTGACCTTCGAACTTCTAGGCATCTTACTCTCCATTTCACGTAAAAAATGAACATCCTTCAAGGAGCCGCTTTGGAACACCCGTCAAATCCCGCTGCAATATCACGAGTGAATCCTCAACGAAGTTTGGAGCTTGCGTTGGCGGCGACTCGAGTTGCCGCCGAAAATCGTGGTACGGACATTGTGGTTTTGGACATGTCCCAAAGCGCGGCATGGGTCGATTACTTTGTCATCGCAACAGGAACGAGTCGTCGCCAACTGCATGCGATGAGCGAAGAGATTGATCATAAATTGGAAGATGAGCTCGGTGACAAACGATCGAACATCGACGGATACGATGAAAGTAAATGGATCGTGCTCGATTATGGTTCCGTCGTGATTCACCTGTTCGACGAAGATACACGAATGTTCTACAGTTTGGAGAATCTTTGGGCTGACGCCGATCGAGTCGATTTGACGGATACGCTTAAGGGTATCTAGCGTCTTTGTTTTGAAATGATGGGCTCAGACTTTTGAAATGATGGGCTCAGGGGGCCGCGTGTCGGATATGGCCCGTCGATACTATGGCCCGTCGACACTATGGCCCGTCAGCCCCCAACGGCTCATCCCGCAATCGATCTCTACGACTTGGGTGCCAAGTATTTTTATTCTAAAACGTCAGCGGATCACTCTTTCCGCGTCCGAAAAACGGCCCTTGATGTTGATTTTGGAGGCGAGAATAAAAACCTACAAACGATGCGGATGCATACGGGAATTCCGGCACGCGGTCTTACAATTGCCTTTGTGGCATTGCATGCGGCTGTTGCACTTGATCCAGATTCGAATGCCAATTTGGAAAGTTTGATTTGATCAGGGTAGAATATCGCATGATCGCACACCGCGGCGACACAACCACTTAAACATCGCTCCCTCCTGACCGTCTTTCAAATGCTGATGCTCAATTGCACGAATACGCGAACGTCTTGGCCGATTCACGTGATGCTGGCTACTCTTCTGGCTTTTTTGTTTTCCACCTCCATTCTCGGACAGGAAAAAAACATCTTAATCCTTGCCGGGCCTATTACTGGGCACGGAAAAAACACGCACGAATATGAAAAGAGTGCTGTGTTAATTAAGCACTTGCTGGATTGTTCCGATTCGACCGATGCAAATGTCACTGTGGTCTTCGATGGCTGGCCAGACACTCAATCTCCAGATGGACAAAATCTACTGGATTCCGCTGATACGATTGTCATGATTTCCGATGGCGGCGATCACAACGAAACCAATCATCCGCTGTATGTAGGTGATCGATTCAAGCAGCTGGAAAAACAAATGAATCGAGGCTGCGGATTTGTACAACTGCATTGGTCGACGTTCAATCCCAGCCGGTTTCATGACAAAATCACCGAATGGGTTGGCGGTTATTTCGATTACGAAAAAGGCGATCAGAAAAATGTCGCAAATAAATGGTATTCAGCAATCAAGCACTACACCGAACCGATCGAGCTGGGTGAACCTGACCATCCAATCTCCCGCGGTGTTAAACCGTTCCGATTGCTTGAAGAGTTCTACTATCGAATTCGTTTTCGCGAAAAAGATTCACGCCTAAAGAAAATCGTGATGAGTCAACCAACTGGGGAAAAGAACCAGTTCGCTGTCGGCTGGGCTGTCGAACGAAAAGATGGTGGTCGTGGATTTGGCTTTACCGGTGGACATTATTACGCCAACTGGTGGGACCCCAATTTTCGCAAGCTGATCTTAAATGCGATCGTCTGGTCAGCCGGCGACGAAATCCCAAAGGATGGAATTCAATCATCGCTTGCCGCTCCAACTAAAGCTCTGATTGTTACAGGTCATAACCATCCGGCACATGATTGGCAAAAGACAACATCAGCCCTGCTTCAGGTGATTGAAAATGATCCACGAATCTTAGTCGATGTAACGGACGATCCAGAGTTCATGGCTTCGGAAAAGATGAAGAATTATGACTTAGTTGTCATGAATTACAGTAGCTGGGATCAAAAAGGATTATCCGAGAAAGCCAAAGCAGGTTTGGTTGGTTATCTAAAGAACGGCGGCGGTCTGAGCATCATTCATTTTGCAAATGGATCTTGGACCGATACACTCCCCAATAAAGAAAGCGATTGGCCGGAGTACCGCAACAAGATTGCCCGACGAATTTGGGTTCATGGACAAGGACGCAGT
>CAJQQR010000032.1 GCA_905480545.1 uncultured Pirellulaceae bacterium | reverse complement strand
AGCGACCGAGATCACGCGAAAGAAAAGCTTGAAGAGGGGCAGCAGATTGAGGCCATGTACGAAAAGCAGAAGAAGACTCGTGAAGAGTTGGTGAATAAGCTGAATAAAGACGTTACCAGTTTTAAGGCTGATTTGGCCGTGGTTCAGGATTATCGAAAGAGGCTTGAGGCAAAGTACCAGGCAGAAAAAGCAGAAACGGACCAGCTGTATCGGACCATTAAAGAACTTTATGCGAAGAAACAACTTCTAGCACAAGAGGCGTCTCGTCAGGCAGAAGAGCGTTCTCGCAAGGCGGCCGAGAGTTCTGGGGATACGGAATAGTTTTGGGCTTGATTTAAACGTTGTATGAGCTCTATCTGAAGCGGAGTCCTCGGACTTTTAGCAGATCGGCCACTCGGTTTTCAAGTTGGAAAATTTCGCTGGTTTGCGATTTTAAAAACAACGAGACGACCTTCTCGTTGGATTGCAGCAATTGGGAAACCTGCATTAATGCACGGTCTGCTTCTTTATTTAACCGATTAACCAACTCCGTTTTTTTCATTTCGTATCCTCGCGAAATCGTCGAATTAAACGCATTGGCGATCTGCGGCCCCAGGTTTGAATTCAGCTCCCACTTCGGCGATTCAGGTGTCCCGGATATTTTTGCGACAATTTGGAAACCCTGAATCTCTTTCAGATCGTCGTTCAGCATCGACTTCAGTTCTCCCGCAAAATCATTTTGAATGTTGGTGGCAATCGTTAGCCCAACTTGTTTTTGAACGGCCTTTACTTGCCCGGATAGCTCATTGCCGACCAGCTCAATTCGGGCATGGATCTCGACTTCAGAACTGGAAAGGCTCAATTGGACTTTATCATCAATTTTCAGCTCCTGATCTGAGACTTTCAGCGATGGGATCTTGATCACGATCCGGTCGTGGTCGATTGATTGGCTTCGGTCAACCATGCCCTTGACGGAAAACTGGATATCGCCGGTGGATTCAAATTGAAGGTATGCGGGTTTACCGTAGCGTTCTGGCTGATGTGTGAGACCGGCAATTTGTCCCGTGAATTCGTAGGGGCGATTTTCGAAAGTTCCAATTCCGTTTAGCCGAAGTGACCGAACGAGCATGTCTGGCTCATCTTTGATTCCGGGAAATCGAATCGTTTGCCCACGGCTACGGTTGGCTTCCAATTGTTTTTTTGGGTGTGGGAAAGTTGTTCGAAGCCACTTAATCCAACTGATTGCCAGGTCAACGCGTTGGCCGTTTTGGTCACCCACTAGCAATTGCGAGAGCGATCTTCCGTTTAAACGTTTGCTATTCTTGATTTCGTCGATCCTTGCAAGGTCGCGATTTTTTGCAGCAAGAATATTGTTTCGGTCAACGAGAATCTGGTTTCTGTAGGACGCCAGCGATTGTTGAAGATTTTTCAATTCAGATTTAATCGTCGTCGAATCGCGGACCGCTTGTTCAACTTTGGGCAAGTCGCGAAGCGTGTTGAGCGGATTGGCCTGTAAGGATCTGGATAAATCTCGAATCTCACGTATTCTCAGTTCAAGTTTTTTTCCTCTTTGCATTAATGCGGCATATTCCTGCGGCCAACGCTCAAAAACATCCTTCGAACACTGGATGGTCTCGAAATTTTCGTCGAATCGGCGGGTAAGCAAATCTGTTAACCCGCCCGCGACGTTTTCACCAACGTTGGCAATGTAATCGTTGATAAGGCTTGACTCGGCAGACTCCGCCGATTCAGGTCGGATGACTTTTCCAGAGGTTGTCCGCTCGGTGCCGAACTGTAAACCATCCAAACTGCCGTCATTCACAATGAACCTCTTGTGCAGCAGTTCATTTTGGTCAAAGTTCAGGTGTGCGTCTGAAAAATCAAAAAGGTTTTTCATCGGATCTTTGGGGTCCGCAAAATGAACCTTGCCTACCACGATCTGGGTTTGGAAAGGAGATGCGTCAAGTGACCCAATTTCCAATTTTGAACCGGTCACCCATTCAGCTACAGTAACGAGGCCAAATTTTAAGAGCGGGCTGGTCCCAAAATGAATCGCCGCAAAAATTCCGAACAGTAAAAAAAGTCGAATGAAAACAAACTTCCACTTAATCATGACTCAGCTCCTGCCAATTCGGCCAATTTTTTCTTTCCAGCAATGACTCGGAAAAGCCAAAATCGAGTCAACGATCTGGAAAAACGAGCTCCATTCGCCTCAAAAAATCCGGTCGAATAATAGTAAATCGGAAACATGAGGAAGAGCCCGACGAGAAGGCTGCCCATGACGACGGTGTTGTTGAACCGTGTCCAGGCCGAAAATGGCTGTTGGTACAGCCAGACCCAAGTTGCTTCCAGATTTTCGTGTGTCAAAACGAAGAGACCGACTTGGTGAAATAGTGGATCGCAAAGCGAGCCGATTAAAGCAAATGTGATCGCCGATAATGTCGTTGCCAGTAGATTTACGCTAGTGGCAAAAACAAACAGGCCAAACATCATTGCGAATGCGCTGTCTTTCGGAAGTAAGCCGATCATCATCCCGACAGCGATGCCAAATCCGATTTGTTTTGGCGAATCGCTTCCGCGAATTGCAGAGATTAGAATCTTGAGCGTCTTGTATATGAAAAGAAACATCCTTGTTTCTCACTTTTGGTTTCGGTTGATTACGTTTCAGTCGCCAATTACGGGTCCCAATGAGATCAAGCGTAGGTCGACATCACTCTGATCAAATCGAAAACTGCCAGTCGTAACCGCGCATAAAAAAACACGGTAATAACCGTGTTTGACTGAAACTGGTTTATCAGTTTCGAACGTTAGCGAATTCGACTGTCGACCACCAGCCAAATTCAAAATAAATTTCGATTTCAAAAGAACTTTTGAAATCGAAAGCTTCATGAATTATTTTGGCGAACCGGTAGCGATTGTTAGCTAGCTGTTTTTGCCGATTTGATCAACTTCGACAACCGAGATTTGTGTCGAGCCGCTTTGTTTGGGTGGAAGAGGTTTGATGCACCAGCTTTATCCAGCCTTTTGGTAGCAACAGCGTACTCCTCTTCGGCCTTGGCAATGTCGCCTGCGGCCACAGCCTCACGAACCTTTTTGATTTGCGTACGAACCGCGCTTCGCTTTGCTTTATTTTGCAATCGGCGAGTTTCGCTCTGACGAAGTCTTTTCTTTGCGCTCTCTGAGTTTGGCATGAACCAATATTGCCTTGATATACGTGATTTATGGGAATCGTCCAGTATGTCAAATTCGGCAAATCAAGTCGAGGGGCACGCGATTTTTTTCAGGAAATAATGTATTTTCACGTTTTGAAACGATCGAAATCCGGAATATTGCACCCTCGATGACTATATCTCAACATCCGACCACTGGAAAAGTCTATTTGATTGGTGCTGGTCCAGGCGATCCTGGAATGTTGACGTTACGGGGAAAAGAGTGTCTTTCATTAGCAAATGTCGTAATTTACGACTATCTAGCGAATCCAGAGATTCTAAGTTTTGCTGATTCTGCCCGGCAGATCTGTTTGGGGAAACATGGAACGGGGCGGTTATTACCGCAGTCCGAGATTAACGAAATGATCGTCGATTTCGCGCAGCAGGGGTTGAACGTTGTGCGATTGAAGGGAGGCGATCCTGCAATTTTTGCTCGAACGCACGAAGAGTTAGAAAAAGTGGCTGCGGCCGGAATTCCCTTTGAAATCGTTCCGGGGATTACATCTGCACTGGCTGTGACAGCAACGGTAGGGATTCCGCTGACGCACCGAGAGATGGCCTCTGCCGTCGCTTTTATCACGGGGCAGGGAAAGAATGGCGGACCGCCAGATAACATTGATTTTGAATCGCTCGCGAGATTTCCGGGGACATTGGTTTTCTATATGGCAACAACGACGGTTCATCATTGGGCAAGCAACTTGTTGTCCGCAGGGTTGTCGCCAACGACGCCCGTTGTCGCCGTTCGTAATTGCAGTCTGGCTTCGCAGACATCTTTTCAGTGTCAGTTGAATGAAATTGCCGATCGTGTAAATCGGGATGTAAAGCTTCGGCCGCCAGTTCTATTTGTTGTTGGTAAAACTGCCTCGCATTACGGACGACATAACTGGTTTGAAAAACGCCCTTTGTTCGGGAGAACCGTTTTGGTCACTCGTCCTAATCACCAGGCGGTTGAGCTTGGCAAAAAACTGACGGATTTGGGCGCAAACGTTGTTTACCAACCGGCCATCGAAATCCGAAAGACTCAGCTCGATGACGTGGGGAAACGCATTGTTGAGAACGTCGACGATTTTCAGTGGCTGGTATTTTCGAGCGTGAACGGTGTTGATCACTTTATGTCTCATCTTTTGAAGTGTGGCGACATTAGAATGCTTTCGGCGATTCAAATCGCTTCAATCGGTCCAGCAACCAGGGACAGATTAAAGCAGTATTATCTTGATGCGGATTTGGTGCCCGAGTCATTTGATGCTGAGTCACTTGCCGATTCACTCAGCGGCGAAGTCGATGGCAAAAAGGTCCTGTTGATTAGGGCAAGTCGCGGGCGTGAAATACTGAACGAAAAATTGACAGGATTCGGCGCCGCCGTCACTCAATTGGTTTGTTACGAAAGCGTAGACTGTGATTGTCCAGATCCTGCAGTGACGGACCTGCTTCGGAGCCAGCAGATCGATTTTGTCACGGTGACTAGCTCGGCGATTGCAAAATCAATTCATCGAATGTTCGGCGACGATTTGAATTTTGCGAAAATTGTTAGTATCAGTCCCCTGACGTCTGCCGTTCTTGAAAAGCTTGATCATTCGGTTGGCATCGAAGCTGCACAATACACGATGGATGGGATGTTGGATGCCTTGCTCGAGTTTACCGCAGCTGAGTAGTTAATGGCGACCCGCTGTTATTCGAATCAGGGTAATGCACTTTGAAGTGAGGTCGATTAGACACGACCGCCGACGTAAATTCTGAAAGTAAAAATTGCGAGGAAGATGAAGCAGGCCTGCTTTTTGGAACCCTATCCGCGGATCCCGATTGTGAGTAAGGCTACTGACTATACCATCGAGCCAAACACGAAAATGAATTCTCGAATGAAGCCTCATGAATGATGACGGTCCAATGCCATAATGTCGTTGCTGTTTTATGTTGACCAAGTCGTAGATTGTAACTTACGCCACTCTTCATTTTGATTCTTGTTTAAATCCCAAATCTTGGGTTCCTTCTTTTCACGCCAACGTCTCTGTGAAGATCGACCCTTGGCAACCAATTTCTGCAGATGATCAAGCGATAGGGGACCCTTGAGTTCCGGTTTTTCTTCTTAAAACCTTTTTGTTTCGGACGCGAAGTAGTGATTCCGGATGGGCAACTGACTGTTTGACATCAACAATGATTTCGTCGATGTCAAACAGTCACCATGTGCCACGTCACGCAATCGTTGTGTCCAGTTGGATCGGGTGTCCGAGTGTGCACACCAAAATGCAAATTGGCGACATTGGGCAATGGATACAAGTTAATCGTCGCGGCTATGGATTGTCCTTGTCGAATTCACGTTTTGGCCAATGGTACGAAAAGACACTGTCCCACCTGAAGTCCAAGTTGGCCAACGCTTTTTCGATCGTTACGCAAAACCAGTGGTCGCCTTTAGCGTAAACGATTTGCAAGGCCTCAAGTTTTCGAAGCGCATCGTCAACCTCGAAATCAATTTCTAGGTCCGTCTTGCGCAATATATTCAACTCAGCAATTTCGTCGATTTCCTTGCTGGTCAAACCGTCTTTTCCAAACATCCAAAGTACATGATAAGCGATCACCATTTCGCGATAGTCTTGAGCTTCCGCTTCGTTCAGGATGCGGAGCAAGACTCCGGAGTTATTGTCCAAATTTTGGAAATACAAATGCCGGGTGAGGTTTAAGAGGTATTTGTCCTTGGTTTGCATGTACGTAAAGATACCTTTGGCGACGTAAGCTCCGACGCCGATCACAAGTCCGATAAAACCAAAGAAATTTAACGCCGTTGCAAAGATCGATACGACCATGATCAAACGGAACATTTTGTAGAGATTGATCGCCAATCCAGACAATGTCGGCAGTATGATCTTTCCTCGATCTACCATCGTCATTCGAACGCTTGTCCCAGGCAGCAAGGCATGCATATCTGAATGCGGAATGCTCTTAAAGCTTTTTATGTAAACCACGTTGGGGGAGTGGTCTTCGCCAAGCCGGTTGTCGTCACGTAAACGAAAGGCGATAACAAGTCGTTGATAAACATCGACGTCAAATTCTTCTTCGCGGAAAAGTTTCCACCACGTGCGTTTTTTCCAAACTTCTGTTCGACTGCCTCTCGCGTAGATATGCAGATCATCGAAAAGATCAAAATCAACTCGGAGGCGAATTCCGAGAACACCGGCATTTTCAACTGCTTCCTCGAGGTCGCTCCGTTGAAGTCGTCGGTAATTAGCACGGTCTAAAATGTCTTCAAGTCGCTTGAAGACTTGGTCCGAACTCTTTTTGTTATCTTGAGGCGCTTCCTTGCCAAATACGAAAACGTTGTCCGGATCAAGTGATGCGTAGACACGGCGAAGTTCAGAAAACTGCGAATGATATTGATGATTGAGTAACGCATCGAGGATGCGGAACAACTCGCGCAATCTCGATTTGTCTTTAGCTGAACAAGATTCGATTTGAGGCAATGAGTCGAACAGCTCACCTCGACTAATGGGTATAAATTGCTCACGTGGTAAGGAGTGGGTCGCCGAAGCGTTGTCTTGGCTCGAATCTGTTAACTCGTCCTTGCCCTCATCGTTTGCTGGGCTATCCATCGACTTCTCCGACGCACCTGAATGAGCTTCAGTATCGTGTTTCGCGTGGGGGTTTGCTTTGGACAATTTAAAACAATGGATGGAGAATGGAGCAATAACGAAAAACAGGTAGCCGCAAAGAAAGCCAGGAGTGGCTTCGCCGCGAGGATTCTCAATGCCGGAGATCTGAGCTTAGCCACGCCCAATTCTATCCGATGCTCAAAGCGTTTGTGAGCTTTCGATTGGGAGAGAAAATGGGATATTTTTGTTTTTTTCTCAAACGCAACCTGCGAACTTAAATCCCTTCTACTGATCAATCGACTTGAAGGTTCCAATTTCTCGAAATGGCTGTGGGGACACTTTTCGAATCGTTCCGTCGACGTTTTGCCGAAAGGTGGTTTCGATCCGTGGCGACCGCTTCTTCAGATTATCAATGAGCGAAGTTTGTGCAAAAAGCAAGTTTTCGCGATTCTTTAATTCGGATTGAAGTTCGGAAACGACCGACAGTAGCCGCTCCCGTTCTTTAGACAATGCAATTTCGTTTTCGGAGGGTGTGTGGCGAGCTGCTGATTCGAAAGACTTCGAATTCGCGTCTGGAGTTTGGATGTTTTCAGGATTCGGGGCTGCCGATTGCCGAGCGATCCTTGCCGCTACTTCGTCAGCGGAATTGTCACTTTTCGCAATTTCCCCATCTGCCGGGTTGTCGATTCCACCCGTTTTTAACGGCGGAATTAGTGGGGTTTTCTCGTTCGTTTGAGTGATGGAGGTATCGGCAAGTTGCAATCTCGAGACTTGGCTCGAAAGAGTATCAATTTTCTTTTGGCTTTCAGATAATTTCTGATTAGCGTTGGTCAGCAACTGTTGCAAGCTAATGTTTTGGTCGAGAGAAAATTTCGTTCGATTTGTCAACTCTGCAATCGGGCATTTTAGGAGTCGCAGCAAATCAGCGATGACCTGTTGATTGAGGGCGTCAGTAGGGGATTTGTTTGCCGCCTTAAGATTTGCCAGTTGCTCTTCAAGTTTGGCTATCTCACCATTTCGATTTTTGCTGACTTCGGTCGCTTTGCTGAGCGCCTTTTCAGCATTTTCTCTCGCTGCGACCGCTTGGTTGAATTCGGCCCGCAAGTTTTTGTTTTCTTCTGAAATCTTTTCCAGGCTTGCGTTTAGATCTGCATTGCCGAAGTCTGGACGCGGATCGCCGTTGAATGCTATGTAGACGGAATATCCGACCGCCAGGCAAAAAATAATGGCGGTTGTGCCGTATAAAATATAATTCGAAAGCCGCATACTTGATCCGATATAAACTGCTTTCCCCCTCACGATGATTATGGAGAGGCGCTCTTTGGGATCAAGGCGAAAAAATCAGATTAACGATTAATTGAACGTAATCGTAGTGAATTGCGGTACCGGAATTGGCGCATAAAAAAAGCTTGCACTAACCCGCAAGCTTTCTCAAATCTCAAACTGTTGCATATTAAAACAGTAAGAGGCGTCGAGCGGAGTCGAACCGCTGTACACGGATTTGCAATCCGCTGCCTAACCACTCGGCCACGACGCCATGTCATTTGAAGGGTAAGCGATCCGATTCTGACGGTCAAGTAGATTTGGTAGTTTGGTTAATGTCAGATCAATCACTTCTTTGATGTGTATCGGCGATCGGTAGGCATTGCTTGACAGGAAAATTTCGAAAACTTGATTCGACCAGTAAATGCATGTTTTCGAAAACACTTGTCACAATCGCTTTCTGCGGAATCGAATTCAAGAAAGCTGTTGGAAACGACATTCGGATTGACGAAATGGTTGGGGCGTGAAGGTATACTCCCGCAGAACAACGTTCAAATACGCCCATCGCCTCTAGGTTTAGCGGACGTGAGCGATTGAAAGCCGTTGTAAAACATGAACATGCGTTGAATAGAATCAACGGTATACAAAAACGAGAAACCAAATGTCTGACTCGGAACCTCAGAAACTCACCAACCAAAATAATCGGTTAGCTGTTGAAAATTGCGTCGCTGAACAGGTCATCAATTCCATATTTGAAAACGTCTCCTCAAAGCCAATCGAATCGATCGAGGGACGTTCAGATTTTGGTGAAATTAACCGTTTTTCTCATTCTTTGCTGGAAAACGAATTTATTTTCGGTTCTGCAGATGAAAACGTCTTGGGAATGGTTCATTCCCGGCTCAACGCCAAAGCCAAAAAAGTCCAAATTTCTGATTGAACGTAAAGGCGTAGGAATCCTCCTAAAGGTGCGACTTGTGTCAATTCATGCGGTTTTCGCACCTGTTTGATTGAATCCGGGCGGTTTTACCCAGTTCCTTTAGAACAATTTGATTGCCATTACGGCGTTCACCCCTATACTGAGGAAGTCACTCTCCTCTCCATGAAATTTCTTTTCATAATCCTCCATCGGAGCCATTCGTGAGCAACGTTCCCGCCCAACAAGACTGGGGTGTCCAGAACCAGGACCAACCCGCACCGACGTTTGATTTTGTCGGCATGCTTCAGCGTCGATTCTGGATCATTATCCTGTGCTTAATCTTTGCTACAGGCGGCGGAGTTTTTTGGTACTGGAAAAGTGAGGTCAAGTACGCGTCGTATGCTCGTGTTGCGATCGCAGTTCGAGACACCCAGGTTTCCATCGTTGGACAAGACGGCCTTCCTATCTCAAATCAAGTCACCGCTCACGATCAAATCATTACGAGTGAAACGGTTTTGCTTAGAGCGGCTAAAACCATACGGTTCGCGATTAACAACGGCACGATTTCCTCGAGGAGTAATTCCGAGGGAGTTGACGGCGGAGGTAGTGAGGAGTCCGGAACGCAGATTGTATCGGCATCGAGCAATTTCTTTCCCGATCTGCAGGGGATGTCAGAACTGCAGATCCTTGGCCATTTGAAGGACTCAATTGAAGTTGTTGAGGATAAGAATGATGATTACATCTATCAACTGAGTTATACAGGAAGCACTCGAAACGATTGTTCAGCGATTCTTGGAATTGTGATTGGTGAGTATGAGTCGCACCTAGCCGACAAATTTAAAAACGAGGGCGATGAGCTTCTAAAAAACATCACTCAGGCAAAAAAAGGAATTGACGACAAGATAAAAGGCTTTCGGACGGCGTTAGAGGAATGGCAGCGAAAAAAGGATGAAGATGTCGGTTTGTCCGTGTTGATCAAGGACGGGATTTTCGTGAACGATGGTGTTAAAGAGAATAATTATCGGACGGAATACCAACAGCAGTACCGTGATCTTCGAGAGATCGAAAAACAAATTAGTGATTTGCGAGATGACAAAGTTTGGATGGAGAACGCTAAAAAAGAGGGGAAGAGCAAACAGGAGATTTTGGCTCATATTAATAAATTTGCCGAGTGGATGTCGCTTGAGTCGACGAGGAAAGCCGAGGCTGCACAGCTATTAAAAATGTCATCGGAGAAGAAAGAACTGCTTCTTCCTTTTGAGGCTCCCATGGAGTCGGCAACACTTATTCAGGCCAGATTTAGCGTGCAGAGCATGAATCGACAGATGGAAGCGTTGATTGAT
>CAJQQR010000031.1 GCA_905480545.1 uncultured Pirellulaceae bacterium | reverse complement strand
CGTACGCACCGCCGCTCCCTCTGGCTGCCCCCACAAGATTGCACAAACGGATGCGAGACTGTCCAGCATTTTTCAGGGCAGTTATTTTGTTTAACGACGCCGAGACCGGCCACTCCATATTCGACTGACCGGCACACAGCCAAACGTCACCAATCAAAATATCTTCCAACGAAATCGACTCGTTTTCAGCGATAACCTGCAGACTGATGGGTTTAAAACTGGATCTTCGGGAAGCGAAAACCGCCCGCCAACGACCCTGTTTATTTGCCAGCACACTTTTCAATTCCCCGCCGAGGGTAACAGACACTTCGACGCATGACCTTGACGTTCCAAATACCTGAAGCGGTTTGCCCGCCTGCATCACCATGTGGTCCTGAAAAACTTTTGGCAGGCTCAATCCCAGTTGATTCAATTCAGCTTTCGCTTCGCGTTTCTTCGAATCATCGGCCGCATTCATTTCGTGAAAAAGTTCGGACAATTTAATTCGCTGGAAAACCAGGTTGGCGGAGTTGCCTTCATAAAGAATTCCAACCGTCTCTTCGTCAATCATCGTCATGCACGAGTAACCGGCACCAATTCCTTCGTCGATCAGCAACCGATTTGCTTTGGGCCAACTCTTCCCATTGTCAGTGGACGCCTTCATCATAATACGTTCCCGAGCGCGCAAACTGTCCGGATTGGAAAACAGCAAATTGCCTGAAAGGGGTTTCCCCAGTTCCGCGTCGACATTAATCAAACTGCCCATGCAAGCCCGAGGCTCAATCAAAGACCTCTGGGAAGTCGCATGCTTTTGCCAACTCTTTCCCATATCCTTCGTGGTCATCACCACCCGAGTCGAGTCGCGGTTGTAGCGACAATTCAACATCAACACACCGGGTTCGATTTCAACAACTTGTGATTCGGTTGTATCATCGAATGCCCCCGTCCCGACCGCCCATGTCTCGCCATGGTCTTTCGAATAAAGAATCGTTGAGCGAGGAAGTCGGTTATTCTCCGGCGTATCCTGAAATTGAGCAGCGAATACAATCGTACCGTCCCGCATGGTTATCCCTTTGCCGGGCCCCTGCAAAAGAAAACACCACTCGGGCTTTTTGACCTGGGAAGTGATATTGATCGGCTTCGACCATGTCAATCCGTCGTCATCAGATTTCACCAACATTAACTGGCCAGTGTCTTCCGGTTTTAGTCCCGGACCCGATCCATTCCACGATCGATTTCCATGACTCCACGTTGCAGCACACCATATCGTTCCGGTTGATTGATCAACAAGAATCGCTGGATCGCCGACTCCATCGTAGTACCATTTTGGATCGTCCCCCATATCCATGATGACCGTCATTGGCGACCAAGTCTTCCCTCCGTCGATGCTTCGCGACATCCCAACATCTACGTCACCTGGCAAGTCACGACCGCCGCGTCGGCGAATGTCGTAGACGGCCAACAGCGTTCCTTTTTTTGAGGTCGCCAATCCAGGAATTCGATAGGCGCTCGATTTGTCGTCGCCCGCTTTTCGAAGAGCGACTCCCAACCGAAAAGGAGAGTGCAACGCTTTTGTCTTGAGCGAGTACGTCTTTCCGGCAATGGTGGCGGAGACAGGTTGAATCAAAAGTTCCCCGTCGATATCCGCTGCGTCATTTAATCGTGCTGAAATGAATATGTGATTTATGCCAGGCCGCAATTCATACGATCCACCGATCATTGTTTCATTCGCTAAGGCTGATCCAAAAAGTGACGCATCCTTTTTTAAGGCATCCGAATTTCGACTGGGCAAACTTCCGATTAGGCCGTTCCCGAAAACATCGATTCCCGCAATTACAGCTTCCAACTTCTTCCCTTCTCCCATCACCGTTAGGTTCTGCCAATCCAGTTTGGTGAGAGAAATCGGATCAAGGGTTCCTGATGTTTCGACCTGCACATCAAACAAGACGTTGACTTCGTTTCGAAGTAAAACGGGTGCCTCAAACCGTTTGCATTTCACCGAAATAACGTTCATCGGCGTCTCGGGAATAATGCGAATGTCATCAATCATCACGCCAGCGTTAACCGGGGTTGTTGCCGAAAATCGAATTTTCATTGCCGCAACGTTAGAATCTGAAACTTTCGTGGGCAGTGATAGTGAAAGATGGTTTTTAAAAGATCCGACCACAGCCTTCGACTTGTCATGATGAATCGTTCTCCAGACTTTGCCGACGCTTACTTCAACTTTAAATTCAAAAGGCTCCCGCTGAGTCCAACGCTCGAACCAAAAATCAAGTTTCAGTGGGGCTTCGTTATCCGGCAAGAAATCAGGTGCAACCGACCATTCAACTTGACGACTCCTTCCACCCAAAAGACGCAACGAATTCTTCCCGTTTCGCTGATGTGCGGAATGAATTGTGGCATGATTTTCTTCAGCAGTCCAAACACCGCACTCTAAAGACAACGAATCCAGCTTCCCAGCAGGCACGGATTCAAAACCGACCGTCTTCGCATGATCTTTATTCGTTACCGTTACGGTTTTTGCAAAACCACTTTGCCCGGCAATTTGATCAGCCCGCGATAATTCTACGAAACCAAAACACAGCGTAATCGTAAGCAGACATTTGTAAAAACGCAGAGTATTTTTCATTTTATTTTGATTGGGTGTCTGAAAGGAATCGAGGACCTGGCAGTGAGATAACGCCCCGGATGAAGTATACTGGCAAATCCAGTCATCCTACCAGTTCCTTCGTTTCATTTACCGAAGCCAATGTCATACAAGATCACCTGTTCCGTTCTGGCGTTTTCGTTTTTCGCCCTCTCCAGTTCAACAAATTGTTTTGGACAAGAGGATTCGGAAAAGCAGTTGCTCCGTCAAACATCTTTGCGGGGATCGATAACTCCGGAACGTGCGTGGTGGGATCTAAAACATTATCACCTATCCGTTTCGCTTGACCCAAAAAACAAGTCGCTGAGCGGCAGTAATGTCGTGAGTTTCACCGCAATCGAAGCAGGGGATAAACTCCAAATTGATCTGCAAGAGCCCCTCAAAATCACGCGGGTCTCGTACGAGAACCGAGAGCTTCAATTTAAACGAGAAGGCAACGTCTATTGGATTACTTTTCCAAACAAAATCGAAAAAGGGGCGAAGCACAAGATCCTGATCGAATACGGTGGCACACCGGTCGAAAGCAAAAACCCTCCATGGAGCGGCGGTGTTTCATGGAAGAAAGATGATAAAGATAACGACTTTATTGCGACTGCTTGCCAAGGAATCGGCGCAAGCATTTGGTGGCCATGCAAAGATCATGGCTACGATGAACCCGACAATGGCATGAAGATCAGCGTAACCGTGCCCGAAAATTTGACAGCTGTATCAAACGGTCGATTGAAAAAAACCGAGTCAAATACAGAGGGGAAAACCAAAACGTTTCACTGGGAAGTGACACAGCCTATCAACAATTATTGCGTCAATTTGAACATCGGAAATTACGTTAATTTTTCTGAAAAGGTGATGGGGGAAGCCGGGGAACTGGACCTCGATTACTGGGTACTCAAAAGTGATCGAGAAAAAGCCGCAATGCAATTCGTCGAGGCACCTCGTGTGATCAAGGCTTTTGAATATTGGTTTGGAAAGTACCCGTTTTATGAAGACAGCTACAAATTGGTACAGGTTCCATATTTAGGAATGGAGCATCAAAGTTCTGTTACTTATGGAAACGGATTCAAGAATGGTTACCGCGGTCGAGACCTAAGTGGAACGGGCGTAGGAATGAAATTTGACTTCATCATCGTTCACGAGTCGGGTCATGAGTGGTTTGGCAACAACATTTCAATGAAAGACGCCGCTGACATGTGGATTCACGAGAGCTTTACAAACTACTCGGAAAACCTTTTCGTTGAATATTTCTTCACCCAAAAAGAGGCGGAGGATTACGTGATTGGATGTCGCAAAAATGTTCGAAATGATACCCCAATCATCGGAACCTACAACCAAAACAAGTCAGGTTCGGGGGACATGTATTACAAAGGCGGCAACATGCTCCATACGATTCGGCATATTATCGATAACGACATCAAATGGCGATCTATTCTTCGTGGGTTGAACTCGACTTTCTATCACAAAACGGTGACAACTCAGCAAATCGAGGATTATATCAGCAAAGAGTCCGGAATCGATTTGAGCAAGGTATTTGACCAATACCTTCGTACCACCAAAATCCCGAAGCTCGTCTTCCATACCGATGGCAAGAAAGTAGCATACCGGTTTGACAATGTCGTCGATGGATTTTCGATGCCGCTCAAGGTCTTGGTCAATGGAAAGTTGACGGTGCTTAATGCAACCGACTCGAAAAAAACATTCGAAGCTGAGAAAGATGTTAAATCATTTGATGTGGATCGAAATTTCTACATCGACACAATGATTGAATAACTTTTACTGCTAACCTGCAGCGGCTTGCATCAACAAGCCGCAAACGTACGCGCAGTACGTTCCCAACGCATAGCCGAGCGTTGCAAGTAAAACTCCGACGGGTGCCAACGAGGGATGAAATGCTCCAGCAACCACCGGCGCACTTGCCGCTCCTCCGATGTTCGCCTTGCTTCCCACCGCAAGAAAAAAGTAGGGGGCCTTAATGAGCCAAGCCATCGAAAACATTAGAACAACATGGATCCCCATCCAAATCAATCCAACAAGAAAGTACCCGGGATACTCAACGATCGCACGTAAATCCATGTTCATGCCAATCACCGCGACCAAAATAAAAATAAAGAGTGTTCCAAACTTCATCGCTCCAACGCCCTCGTAATTCCTTAACTTTGTAAAGGAAAACAGTAATCCCAGCGTCGTCGACGAAACGATCAGCCAAAAGAATTTTGAGCCAAGGCTCATGTATCCGATCCACAAATGTGTCTTCGACATGTCGTCTAAAACAGGGGCTACGATTTCGGCGAAGAGATGACACATGCCGGTCCCTCCGAAAATCAAGGCACACAAGACAACCAAGTCAGTTGTCGTCGGAATTCGCTCGGCACCTTTACTGAACTTTTCCATCTTTTGTTGAAGCTCATCGATACTCGATGCGTCCGCTCCAAAAAATTTATCAATTTGTTTGGCTTTACCGACACCAATCAACAAAAACACCATCCAAAATTCGGCGACCAATACATCGACCGCCACCATCACTGAAAACAGACTGTTGTACGAATCGGGACCTGTATCGGGAAGATTGATCGTCCGCATTGCAACTTGGTTCGCACCACCACCAATCCAGCTGCCCGCCACTGTAGACAAACCTCGCCACGTATCGCCTCCGACCAATTCTGGATTGAATGTCCCAACAATCAAGATCGCCAGCGGCCCTCCAATAACAACGCCCGCTGTACCGGTCAGAAACATAATCAACGCTTTTGGTCCCAGTCGAAAAATGCCGGGGAGATCGATGCTCAAAGTAAACAGAATAAGACTTGCCGGTAGAAAAAATCGCGAGGCAACGTAATACAACTTCGACTCTTCTGGATTGACAACATTAAAAAGCGTCAGAAGCGATGGCAAAAAATAACACATCAACAGCATTGGAACGACTTTATAAAAAGTCTTGAATGCCGAAACCTTGCTGTTAGATGACCAAAACACGAACCCCAGAATCAACATCAGAAACCCAAAGACGACTGCATCATTTTCGATCATGGGTCCATACATCGCATGCCCTGCAACCGAAGATGATTCGGCGATCAGGTCGGTGACCGAATCCAAAGTTATTTTGGTTGAAGCGGTCGTCGCAATGTCGATTGAACTTGGGTCGCTTATGACTGCCTGTGATGCGCTGCAGGACATATAGATTTGGTTTCGTAGAGTTCGATTCGTAGAGTTCGATTCGTCGCCGATCAACCTAAACCATATTTCGAGCGTGATAAAGTAGTTGGCTCACGATTTCACTCGCACACACTATCGCGGACGATTTGGAGTGTGAAAAACATCAGCATCGGCCGCCGTGAATATGACTTCCTGACGGTTCGAAAACTCAAAGCCCAACGTCAGTTCTCGATTTTGATTCCCCATTCGAATCCCGGTTACCGGACTCACGATTTGAGACTCCAAGGCGCTAAGAGGAGGTATGAATCGCCTTCGTTCGCAACCAAACAAATCAATTTTGCGAGAATCCCGGTCAATCAGCCAAATTTCCTGCACTCCAATCTGGGCAAAAAATTCGAGTTTATCGTGAGCAAAGCTTCCTGGGTGCACGATTTCAATCACGACGTTTGGCGTGACGGTTAAGTATCCATCGTGAAGGACTTCAGTCGGACAATCGCAGACCAAACACAGCCCGGGAACACGATAGTCCACTTCGAATTTCTTTGGCCTTCCGATCCGAATTTCCCGAAAGACTCGACCTTGATCGCGAGGCCCCCACGAATTCATCAACCAACATTCTAACGCCGCTTCGAGCGTATGATGAACGGCGTCTTTTTCTGATGAGACGTGATAAAAACCATCCCATACTTCGTCCAAATAATCAGCCCCAGTTTGGGCCCGCCAACACAAAACCTCTCGCGGCGTGTCGGGAATGATTCCTTTTGATAATTCCGGTTTCATGACCTTACTCCGTGACAATCTTTGCGCAAACATTCATTCCGTAAATGCTCGTCTTGTGCTTATGAAAATCAGAAATCGTTTCTAGAGTGGAGTCCTCCCCTTATTGTTGCGGAATACTCCATAAGAACTCAAGCACATTATCGACAAAAAAGTCAATCCACTCTTAACTGAGAATTCAAACCAATCCTGAAAATCAACCCTGCACACGCATTCCGCCCAAATCATCATAAAATGCTGGTGAAGACCCGAAAATTGCCAATGATGGTCTTGGCCTAAATTAAACGTGAATCACCAATCGATTCAAATCAACTCGTAAGATGCGTGAAAACTAGTTGTGAATTTGGCCGGTTGTGGATTGGATCGACGCGTCCGATGAAATATCCAGTGACCGATTTCAGGCTACTAACTTTTCGCCAACTCCTGCCGCCAGTCACGTGGTGATTTCTCGAGCATTGTTACCGGCAATTCTCAGTCCCGTTTCGAATTGTTTTTTTGTAAACGAGAAAGCAACTGCCTATCGGACATTTGCGGGGCCAATTCATTCAATTCGACCAAAAAATGCGATTGGTTGACTACAAATCTAATAGTGATTCGATGCGCAAGATCATCCACGAAAGGCGTTTCAGTTCCAGCGCGAACGACTTGTTGATTCACTAACCCAAAACGCCAATACTGAATTGGCAAGTTTGCGTTTGAGAGGCAATGCATCCCCCCCATCATTTGCCTAACCAAGCCTTAAGCATGGGGAATGGTAAATAGAACTGAAGGGTAAAGGCGAGGGAGTTTACATTTCCCCTGAAAACATTCGTATCGTTCGATCTGCCAAGCGGTAAATGTTCGACGGTAAAAAAGATGACTGCACCTTCTGCCCGTGATGATTGCGTGAACCAATACTCGTCCCTAAATAGATGGGCCAAGTAAATTAGTGAGAGCGGCAAGTCCGTAAACGATGCAAACAAGTGAGCAAGGCGGATTAGTAAACTAGGCAAATTGTTCGGCTGATGGCCCGACGGTTTAAAAATTCTGCCACTTCTACGAACGCCAACAAGTTTACAAACCACCCGCCGCTAAATTTTGTGCAGCTGGAGACTTCCGCAGCTAAAGTTCTGTCACCCATTTTCGCAACGAATTCCAGCACGCTCCTCAGCTATGAGAAAGGTACGCCCATGGAGCATCGTCGAATCGTCTATTTCCCATCCAACCGCATTAAATACTTATCGGTTCGTAACAATAAGCCACCATCAATTGGAACGGGAGTGGCCAACGTCCGGCCAGAAACCTGGTTCTTTGCAATTTGCTTAAATTCTTTACCTGGCTTGAGGACAATCGTGCCACCAAATTCATCTTGGAAATAAATATGTCCGTCGACGAAAATCGGAGATGCGGAGTACGCTTTGCCTAGCCGTTTTTGCCAATGGACTTGCCCCGTTTTTGCGTCCATGCATTGTGCAACGCCACGATCGCTGACGACATATATTTCTTCACCCACCACAATTGGAGTCGGATTATGGGGCGCACCTTTTTTGGTTTCCCAAACGATTCTGTCTGTAATTTCGCCCACGCCACCAAGTTTCAATCCATAAAGAACCGGGGAATTGTAACTGCTGGCGTAGAACACCATGTCCTCATAAAAAACGGGACGCGGCACTACTGAATACCCGTCATAGCCGGCCCACCAATTTTCTTTGCCCGACTCGGGGTCAAATCCCGCAATATGATCTGCACCAGGACATATGATTTCCGTGTTGCCATTAACGGTCCGAAGACTAGGCGTGGAAAAAGAAATGGCTTTCATTTTTCCACCGGAGAAACGAGCGGGATGAATATGCTTCTTTTGGGTCCGCCAAATTTCATCACCCGTTTTCTTGTTGAGGGCAACCAGAAACTGCTTATCGCCACCATCGCAACTGATTATGATCCTGTCCTTGTAAACGATCGGCGAACCACCTGGACCATGAAAGTGGCCATATTGAAACTCTTTCTTCCAAACAATTTCACCATCCAATTTTAAACAGGCAGTTCCATGTTCGCCAAAGTGGACAAACACAAAGTCGCCATCGACGATCGCGGATGGAGAGGCGTGCGAATTCTTTTTGTGGATATTTCCAAGCTTCTTTTCGAAAACCAAAACGGAGTCGAGCAGTTTGCCAGAAGACAATTCAATTCGCAGAACCGACAATTTGCCCGAACTCTCGTCGGCGGTGGTCAACCAAATTTCATTTTTGGAAATAACAGGCGACGACCAACCCAATCCAGGCAACAAGGTCTTCCAAACAATGCTTGCCGAATCGTCAGACCATTCGGTCGGAATATTCTTAAAGTCCGAACGCCCGCTTCCGTTCAGTCCACGGAACTCATTCCAGTCCTGACCATTTGCCGAACAACAAATCATCAAGCCAATGAACAACGCCATCGTTTGGATTAACAAGTCTTTGAGCTTCATGGTAAGCAGCTGCTCCATTTTTATTTTGGGTAAATAACAGATTGCCAGAACGGTTAGAAAACGAATGCCCCAGTCGATTCAAACTGGTTTTTCACGCAGGTTGCCGTGATTGTCCGCCTGCCACATTTCGCCCGACGTAACATCAATTGCAGTAAGCCATTTGCCGCCAAAACAGAATGTGTCAAGCAAAAGCAAATGGTCCATATCGTAGATTTCACCATCGATTTGCGGTGTATGTCCAACAAACACCTTTTTGCCGGAATAATGCGGAGGTGGGACTTCTTCCGTCAAATGTTCCCAAAAGATAACTTCGGGAAACTGTTCATTCATCGGTAAGTCATGCTGGTAGCTGGCATGAACAAAAATGTGGTCCGGCGATTCATAGAAAGATCGGCAGTGCTGGAAAAACACCATATGGTGCTGTGGAATGTTCCTGACATCGCCCCCGTAGCTTCCTAACGTTGCATCACCGCCACAGTTCATCCAATAATTGAACTTGCCAGAATCCTGCAATGCATCCTTCATGATCAACTCATGATTGCCCAAAAGCGGCACAAAGTTACAGCTTCCCAGCAAATTGCAAAGCGTCTCAACCACCCCGGAGGAATCGGGACCGCGATCAATGTAATCACCCAGCGTTACCAATGTGTCGGTGCCACGCAAATCGATAGCGGTCAATAAGGTCTTTAACGCTGTCGAACAGCCGTGAATGTCCCCAATTGCAATGATCCGATCAGTCATCCATGTCCTGCAAAATCAACTTGTTCACACTATCGATCAGTCGGTCCATGGCGAATGGTTTTCGAATGTAATCGTTTACACCCAACATCTCAGCATAGGCTTTATGTCGACTGCCTTCATTTGCCGTAATCATAATAATCGGAATCGTCGTTTCACCTTGACGGATTTTCTCAAGCACCAAAAATCCGCTCCGCTTCGGCATCATCATATCAAGGATCAAGAGATCCGGCGTCTGCGTTTCCGCCATGGCAAGTCCCTGATTGCCATCACGAGCTACAGCCACATCGTAACCAGCTCCCTGTAGTGCATAGCGAACCGAATCGATGACCTCTGGATCGTCATCAACGATTAGTATCCGTTTTTTTCGTGTCGCTGACTCGTCGTCGCTGTGGGTTTCTTCTGTCATCAAATATCAACTGTGATAAACGGCAAGTGATTCGTCTAGGCGGGGGGTGTCGATCCAATGGGCCGAATTCCGTTCGTCTCTCATTTCGCCGGAAAGAACGACGACTTCATTTAGGCTTCATTATCTCGGATTTAAAAGTTCTTGAAAAGAACGGAATGACGTCAAGTGTTGGATTTAGACTCGCAATACCGTCTATAGCGAACGAAACGACTAAAGTTTTTTCTCAAATGTAACATTGCCGAGCGACCGAAATCTAGAAGAAGGCATCATTTCTTGGAATTTACCATGTGGCGTACTTTCTTCTTAGCAGTTGGAATTGCACTCGCGATCTTCGGAGGCGAGTTCTTGATCGTTGAACGCGCGGTTTGGGCTGAAGCCGCGAACGACAGTGATATCAAAAACGTTTCTGCCTATATGCTAGATCAAGGCGAAACAGAAGAGCAAACCAGCACCGACTTTCATCCTGAACCGTGGGTACCATGGGCAATGCTCTCAAGCGGTGCCGTCATCATTCTTTACTGCTTTTCGGTTCCAAGGGACTAGCTCAGCGTTCTATTGGGAAACGCGGCGGAAATCACTTCGTAAATTTCGTCCGGCTCACTCATTCGCCCTACGCCTTGCTCGCGGCAACTCTGCCAACCTGTGCCCGGACCGATCATTCGCAATCCATCTTTTTGCAAGCGATCAACGTTTCGTTGAACGGAACTCTTGCCCCACATTTCAACATTCATGGCCGGTGCGAAATAGATCTGCTTGGTGAAACTCAAAACCGTTGCCGTCAACAAATCGTCTGCGATTCCATTCGCGACTTTTCCAATGAAGTTCGCAGTCGCTGGCGCAATTAAGAACAGATCGGCCTGACGCGCCAATTCAATGTGTGCACCAAGCGGACGGGCCGAGTCAAAAACCGAGTCGCACACTTTTCGACCCGAAAGAGCCTCAAACGTCGCCGCCCCAATAAATTGATTTGCCGATTGGGTCATGATCACAGAGACACTGAATCCGTCTTGGGCCAGTTTGCTACACAATGCAGCAGCTTTGTAACACGCGATCCCACCCGAGACACCTAGCAAAATTTCGTTTGGCATGAGTCACCTGACCACGGAATCCTTTTAGCTAAAACTCGTGACGGATCAATCGCCACCGGCGGCAACAATCCCGTCCGAAACAAAATGTGCCCAAGCCTTAGCTTAGTCGAGTCCGCAACCGTCTGTTTCGATTCAGAGAACGCTGATGACTCCCGTGCGATTGTTCTAAAACCAAAATCTAGCGAGTCCGTCTGAGAATTAAAGCGCAACGACGTTACTATGAATCCAAATCGGCCAAATCAATTTCGCTTACCGGCGATGGTTCGGAGAACCGGACTTCATCTGAAGAATCAAGGTATATTTTATCTTGCATAATCTCTTGCAAGACAGTCGACATTCGGTCTTTCGTTTTCATGTCTACAAGCGGGCGACTACCACGATTCAATTGGACCAAGCGTTTTTGAATCAACGTCGAAAGCTTAAAACGACCGCCAACCTTGTTCACAATTGCTTCTTCTTTTAACTCTTCGTGCATTTCTGCTCCTCGATTATAGTGGTTCAATGTGATCACCCTTTAAAAAGGCAGATCGAGTTTTTGATGGGCCTCGGCTTGCGTCTAGAATCGCTAACCCGCCAACCTTTTCAAGACATCGCAAATCTGGTTAACGGTATCATTAATTGTCTTGTTTTCAATGATATGATCGTACAAGTTGGATTTCCCGATTTCGTTTCGAGCCACTTCAAGCCGTCGTTGGATCGAATCTTCGGAGTCGGTATTTCGGTCCCGCAACCGCTGTTCCAAAGTACCCATCGATCCCGGATGAAGGAATATCATTATTGTATCAGGTTTCTGCTGTTTCACAGCGATCGCCCCCTCAACATCGATTTCCAACAGTACCCACTTTCCATCAGAATGGCCCGATTCAACGGTTGATTTCAACGTCCCATACCAATATCCGCGACCAAATACTTCCTTGCATTCTAAAAAATCGCCATTATCACGTCGCAGTTGAAAATCGTCATCCGACAAAAAAATATAATTTTGGAAATCAATTTCACCAACACGCGGCTCCCGCGTCGTCGCGGAAATGCTCAATACCATCGGAACGGGCGATCGATCAAGTAATTGACTTACGACCGTTGACTTTCCCACACCGGACGGACCGGAGATGATGACGATGCGTTCGTTACCCATTTCCTATTCGATGTTTTGGACCATTTCACGGATCCGCTCAATATTCGTCTTCATATCAACGACGAACTGGGCGATCTCCGCATTATTTGCTTTTGAACCAATCGTGTTAGTCTCTCGAAACATTTCCTGAGTCAAAAAGTCAAGCTTGCGTCCCTGGCTCTCCTTTTGACCAATCACTTTCCGAAATTGTTCAATGTGAGTTCTCAGCCGAACCGTCTCTTCAGAGATATCACATCGATCCGCGAAGATACCAACTTCCCGAATGATATCCGATTTCGACATTTCAGTCCCGGCTTCCTGCAGAAGCGCATTTAACTTTTCTGTCAATCGATTTTGATAATTTTCAATAACCCCTGGAGCTTTCCTCTCGATGTCTGCAACCGATGCTTCGATCGCATCGCAGTTTTTTACAAGATCCAATTCCATCGAGGCCCCTTCAGCCGCTCGCATCTCGCCTAGTTTGAACAACGCATTTTCGATTGTCGATTCGATGTGCGGCCAATCTGACTCCACCATTTCACGACGGTCCGTCGACTCTTCGATCACTCCCGGAAGACCTAATAAGCTCTCAAATGCGATTGCCGATGTTGGGTCAATTCGTTTGATCGAGTCGGCATACTGTTGCAAAATTGAATCGTTCACCCGAATACTGCTCGCAGAAAGCTTTCTTTCGATTCGCACATTGACCTGAACGGTACCGCGGCGAATTTCCTTTTTGACCAGCTCTTCAATCTTCGGTTCTATCGATTGATAAGCTTCGCCACAACGAACATTGACCTTAGCGTAACGCGAGTTGACGGTTCGGATCTCCACGGTCAACGTCAATCCGTTGTTGGTATACGTGCCTTGCCCATGCCCGGTCATGCTAAGTAGCAAAAGTTGACTTTCTCAAGAAAGTTAGCGAACTGTAAATGCAAAGAGGCTGAAGAAACATCCCCAGCCATTTTTGATCGTCAAATTAATTAGCGAGACTATTTCCCAGCATCAGTTTTCTTTGGATCAGAGGTTTTCTCAGGATCAGAGGTTTTCTCAGGATCAGAGGTTTTCTCAGGATCAGAGGTTTTCGCAGGCTCAGAGGTTTTCGCAGGATCTTGTCCAGCTGCCGATTTTCCATTCCCTTCAATAGAAGGAGGCACAGGTGGAGCCGATTTGTCATCACCAGCTTTGTCGGAAGACTCGTCATCATCAGACGTACCGATCGTCGGCAAACCAACGGGTTCACCTGCCGGGGCACCAGCCGGGATGGTGGAGCCATCCGCGTTAAACAGCTTCTTCACATCAAACGGTCCAATATTGTCTTTGTTCACTTCTCGGTACGAATACGATCGAATCGTGATCAAACAAAGCACAATCCAAATTGCCGCAGAAGCAACCGTAATTTTCGTGAAGACATCTCCAGCCTTTGCGCCAAACGCGCTTTGTCCACCCATTCCACCCAACGCGCCAGTTAGCCCGCCACCTTTACCGCGTTGAACCAAAACCAACAAAATGATGAATCCTGAGGCGATAAATAGCAAGAACGAAAGGAACCCATTAAACATGGCATCAGTACCTTTAAAAAATAAAAATTCTAAAATTAGAAATTTTGTAAATTGATCCGCCCATATTAATCATTCGTCAGATGCGAAGACTAACCTTTGGCGGCGGCCACAATCGCGGCAAAATCATTAGCTTTTAGTGAGGCTCCGCCCACCAAAGCACCGTCAATATTAGGTTGCGAAAGCAATTCACCTGCGTTATCCGGCTTGACGCTTCCGCCATACTGGATGCGCACGCTGTCCGCAACTGTTGAATTGTAACTGCTTTCCAATAACTTGCGAAGGTCTGAATGGACCTCCTCTGCCTGCTCCGGCGTGGCGACTTTGCCAGTTCCAATGGCCCATACTGGCTCGTATGCAATTACAACCGACTCCATTTGTTCTGCCGAAACTCCAGCAAACGAGCCTTCAAACTGGCTTTTGATGACCGTCATTGTATTGTCAGCTTCTCGATCAGCTAACGTTTCACCCACGCACACAATCGGAGTCATGCCAGCTTCCAGAACGGCAAACACCTTCTTATTTACATCTTCGTCGGTTTCACCCAGCACATGACGACGCTCGCTATGTCCCAATATCACGTAGCTACAACCGATATCAGTCAACATTCCACAGCTGGTTTCGCCCGTAAACGCGCCGGATTTTTCAAAATAGGCATTCTGCGAAGCCAACGCAACTTTACTTCCGGAAATCACGCTTCCGACAGCATCCAAATAAACAAATGGAACGCCGATTGCAACCTCGACAGCACCGTCAAACGATGCTTCCAATAGTCCTTTTGCCAAATCAACCGAACCCGTTTTATCAAGGTTCATCTTCCAATTTCCGGCAACAAAAGGTTTTCTCACGTTATCTACTCCACGGACGGATTCAAGAGTCGCCCAGCTCGATGTCGTTACAGATTCAAACCAAAGATAATAGCTGCGATTTCAATTTGGTGAAAGCTTAGATTGCCAGCAGTTTCAAAATCGCACACAACATTACTTCGGCATCGGCATTTTGGCATTCATACTTTTTTGCCAACTCGCCAGTTTCTTACGTAGAGTTTTTTCTTGGCTAGGAAATCTAGCCGCCAGATCATTCGATTCGCTGGGATCATTTCGCAAATTGTAAAGCTCAGCTGTCCCCTCTTCGTAGAACTCGATCAACTTCCAGTCACCCGACCGAATCGCCGCGCCCGGTTTCCAAGCCGATCCGTGGTAATGCGGATAGTGCCAATATAAATCACGACTTTTCAATTTGCCGTTCCCAGAAAGTACTGGAAGCAGACTTTGACCGTCGGCATGAAGTTTTGGTTCAAGTTCTAAACCGGCCAAATCCATCATCGTCGGGAAGAAATCCATACTAACAACCGGCTGATTGCAAACAGATTTCGGTGGCGTTATTCCCGGGACTTTAACAATCATAGGTTCTCGAATTCCACCTTCATAAAGCCAACCTTTACCGCTACGTAACGGCAGGTTGCTGGTCGGTCCACTTTTCCGAGGTAACGTGCAAAGACCACCATTGTCTGAAAAGAAAATCACCACTGTGTTGTCCGACAGTTTCAATTCGTCCAGTTTTTTCAAAATCGCGCCGACGCTTTCATCAACGGCAGAAACCATAGACGCATATGCCGCGTTGTCCTGGGTTGTCCTCGAGTAGCCGTCTCGTTCGTCTACAAACGTCGGTCCATTCTTGAACGTTGCTGCACGTTTCGCTTTGAAGTGATCGATCCGTGTTTTGAAAGGAGTGATCGGCGAATGAACGTTGTAATAGGAAAGGTAAAGCAGAAACGGCGTCTCCGGTTCAGTCGTCGCGATGTTTTTTGCGGGGTTTTTCTTTGCTGCAGTGTTTTCGAGAAATCGAATTGATTCCCGGGTGAGCCGTTCGGTCAGATACTCGCCGGCACTGTTTGACTTGAGCGTTGGATTTTTCCATGGAGCATAGTAACCGCCCGGCGGTGATCCTTTTTTATTGCCTCCAATGTTGAAGTCAAAACCTTGATCTGTCGGCCAATGCCCCCGATCGCCCAAGTGCCACTTGCCGGCAAAAAAAGTTGCGTATCCTTGCTTTTTCAAGACCTCGGCAATCGTCACTTCCTCTAACGCCAAGTTTTCTCTGTCTTCAACCTGCGCGAATTTGGCATCGCCAACTCGACTCGCATTCATTCCGGGAATCCAATCCGTAATTCCAACTCGGACCGGATGGCGTCCCGTCAGAATACTGGCACGCGTCGGCGAACAGACGGGGCATGCCGCGTAGGCATTGGTGAATCGCATTCCCGATCGAGCAAGTGCATCGATGTTTGGCGTTTCATGGAACTTGCTTCCGAAGCAACCCACGTCCGCCCAGCCAAGATCATCGACCAAAAAGAAAACGAAATTTTTTGGTTTGAGAGTCCGTTCAATCTTGCTTCCGTTCGATTGCTGATCCGCAACACACGGCGTGGTGAAATTGAATATCAAAAGCAGCAAGAAATGTAATTTTATTCGCAGGAGTCTAATCATTGAATTGATTCTCGTGGCAACTGTTGATTCAAGTACGAATGGCGAAGGTTCGTTGAGGATAACCATAAAATCGCTTGATCGGAATCGCCGTGATCGGAATCGCCGTGATTGCCGAAACGAGAGCGTTCCTACCTAACGTCTGAAGCCCCTTTGAATTCAGCCAAAAACATCTTCACCTCATCAAGCCGATAAAAAGTCTTGGAATCGCGACTTCCGGTCCACCAGTTCGACTTCGAATATAAATTTAACTCAAATGCCCTGAAGTGATACTTTTCCAAAATGGCAACGCACACCGCTAACTGAAATCGATCTTGAGGATAGATCGGAGCGTTCAACTCACGAAGGGACCAGCCGAAGAGATTAACGTAAACTCTTTCATCTTTATCTCCGTTAATTATTAAATCCTCCTGCCCCGTCATCAAATACGGAATCGGACTCGGCAACTCTAGAATTTCATCACTTGCAACCCTTAGTGTGCAGTAGCTCGAACTCGAAGCATACAGCTCCCAACCAGACCAATGGTCAATCCAATTGAAGCGACTTGCCATCGGGAAAAACGTAACCAAGATAAAAAGGATTCGAACCCAGAATTGCTTCGGCAGGAACCGATCGACGTTTTCGGCAAAAGTTTCCACTGGCAAAGTTGTTTTGATGGCCCCATTCTCAGGTCGATCGGGCAATACTTTTTTCCTCTGATAAAAAAGGAGGGGCAACTGCACGGCAAAAAAAAGATTCCAAACCAAAACAGAACCGGCATTCTGTAGCCCGAGTGGCCCAAGCATTAGCATTAGCGTGATGTGCATGACAACTCCAAAAACGACGGAGATCTTGCGTGTTTTTTCAAAACACAATCCGATTCCGATCAGGAGCTCGATCGTTGGGAACGAAAGAATCATCAAATTTCGCAACCCGCCCTCAAATACGTCGGTCATCCAGGCCAAAAATGGGACTTCGAACATTCGACCACCGATTCCGCTCACAAAGCTTTCATCGTATTTGCTGATGGCTGAATAGATATAGATGCTAATACAAAGCATTTGCGTGAAGCGAATAAAGTCACGTTGAGAAAATAGAACCAGCCCCGCCAGAATCAATATCCCTTGAGTCACCCACGGCAAAAACCGATGTTGATTTTGCACGACCAACAAGATCACCAGCGCAAGTGCAAAACCGGCCGTTAGCCGGACGAACCAACTGCGATTCCGCTTCAACAAATCGATTCGCAACCAGTCCAGTCCGAACAGATTCACCGCCGCGAGAATGCTCAAAGTCACCAACAGCGCAAGGAAAAAAATTTGATCGAGGTTTGCGGGCAACTGACTTGCAAAAGAGCAACTCGGAATTTGGGGAAATTGAACATCGCTTCCCCACAGCGGATAGGTCACACCGAGCATCCATCCGAACGTGACCGTCCAAATCCCGATCAACCCGCGACTCCGTGATTCATCTGACTCGAGAATTCCCAATACCGAGGTGCAAACTTTTTCCTTCATCAAGCAGAACCTTTGCCCAAGTGACACGGGAAAATCAGAGGACTGAAAAACGAAAACTCTATTTTTCGGTATCAATCACGACGTGTTTGACTTTCACTCGCTTCCAAGTGTAGGTCACATGGATTTTCCCATCGGCAGTTTGTATCACGGCCGGATACGAAAACTCTTGACGCGGTTCATTTTCCAATTCCAAAACACTTTTCCAGTCTTTTCCATCCGATGAAATTGCAACATTGATTGGACTGCGGCCACGTTTCGTGTGATTGTAAACCACAAGTTGCCGCCCGTCGTTCAACGTTGCCGCGTCGATTCCGGAATTCGGATTGGGCAGGTTTATTTTCTCAAAAGTCGACCAGGACTTACCGTCTTTTGAAAAACTGGAGAGGATAAAATCTTTCGATTTATTACGACACAATATTTGCAAACGTCCATCAGGATGAGTCAAAATCGCCGGCTGGATCGCGCCGCTTGCAACGCCGTTCGCGACATTGTCCGTGATTGACCATGTTTTCGAATCGCTGATATCGGTCACCATTTCCATGTGAACTTTCCAACCGTCATGCTCGGTACTTGACCCGCACAGCAAGGTTCCGGTTGAAAGCAAGACAGGCTTGTTCTTGATAGGCCCAGCAATAGGATCAGGCAGTCTTTCGGGCGTAGACCAGGTTCTTCCCGAGTCATCAGACTTGATTAGCATTCCCCACCACTCGCGAGGATTGGGACCAACTTTATAGAACAATAGAAGCGGACCGCTTGGCATTTGAAAAAGCACAGGATTCCAACACGGAAATCGCTTGCGATCCAATCTTGATTTTTTCTGAACTCCGTTCGCCAATTCAACCGGTGGCGACCAAACACCTGAACGATGTGATGAAAACCAGATTCCAACACTATCGTCCCCCTCTTTAACACCTCCGAACCAAGCGCACGCCAATCCGTCTTTGGTTTCGACAATCGTCGACGCATGACATTGAGCATGCGGTGCCTTTTCAAAGACAAACTCGGACTTTACGACACGCAACGTGCTGCGGATTCCCTTGGTCGCGGTTTCCTGTCCGACCATTTCGGTTGGATTCCAAGCAGTCATGCCAACCAAACAAACGATCGCCCTTAAAAGAATCTTCCGCCGTCTCACTAGGCTCCACCTCATTCAATAATTGTCCGATTTAAAATCATGTCGATGCTTCAAAGCAGCTGATTCAATTTTACTGCTAACTCAAATATACTATCGGTTCCCCGCTAAAGATATCACTTCCCACCACCAAAGAGGTGAAAGTTGTTTCACGTTTCCCCCAACCTTACATTTACCTGCGTCTTTGCTGCGATGCTAAGCCTTCAAGCACAGCTTGTGGCCCAAGACAGCACTGCAAAGCAACCGGCGGAATCCGAAAAGCTCTTCAAGGTTCCAAATGACTTGCGAATCGACACGTTGCTTGCCGAGCCGGAAATTGCTCAACCGGTCTTCTGCAATTTTGATGAACGGGGTCGGATGTGGGTGGTGGAGTACCGACAGTATCCCGATCCTGCCGGCTTGAAAGCGATCAGCAAGGACCAGTACTACCGTACGGTCTACGACAAAATTCCGGCGGCCCCTCCGAATCACGTCCGCGGCAAGGATCGAATTAGTATTCACGAAGACACCAACGGTGACGGAAACTTCGATTCTCATAAAATCTTTGTAGAGGGCCTTAATATTGCGACTGCGGTCGAGCGGGGCAGGGGAGGTGTTTGGGTTCTCAATCCGCCGTATTTGCTTTTTTACCCCGATAAAGACAATGACGACGTCCCAGATAGCGACCCAATCGTTCATCTTCAAGGATTCGGGCTGGAGGACACACACTCATGCACCAACAGCTTGCGATGGGGACCAGATGGATGGCTCTATGCCGCCCAAGGCAGCACCGTGACCGGAAATATCATCCGCCCAGGCATCGACAAAAACCCGATTCGTTCAATGGGACAGTTGATTTGGCGTTATCATCCGGAACGAAAAATTTATGAAATTTTCGCCGAAGGCGGTGGCAACGCGTTTGGCGTTGAAATCGACAAAGCGGGACGAATATTCTCAGGACACAACGGTGGCGACACCCGCGGGTTCCACTATCCGCAAGGTGGATACTTGCGAAAAGGCTTTACGAAACATGGTGCACTCTCTAACCCTTTTGCATTCGGTTACTTCCCACATATGAAACACGCTCGAGTGCAACGCTTCACACATAACTTCATCATCTATGAAGCGGATGCCCTTCCCGAAACCTATCATGGAAAATTATTTGGCATCGAACCACTACAGGGACGAGTCGTGGAAACTGAAATCAAACGGCGAGGCTCCACGTTTGAAACCCAAGACATTCAATTCCCCGTGACAACGACTGACAGCTGGTTTACGCCGGTCGACATCAAGCTGGGGCCTGACGGCGGAATCTACGTTTGCGATTGGTACGATGATAACGTATCGCATTTGGAGGCCAGCGTTGGAAAAACCGATAAAGCGGATGGCCGTATTTATCGATTGACTGGCAAGACCGCATCCGCATCAGAAAAATTCAACATGCTAGAGATGCCTACCAGCCGACTGGTTGAATATCTCAAACATTCGAATAGGTGGTTCCGTCAAACGGCGCTGCGAGTTCTAGGTGACCGAAAAGACAAATCTGTACTGGGTGTATTACGTGCAAATCTGTCCCAAAACCAATCTCAACTTGCACTCGAAAGCTTGTGGGCGATCTACCAAATCAACGACGGAGACTTGACCGTCGAAATCGGGTCTGGAATTCTACAGCACGAAAATTCTCAAGTTCGAAAATGGGCGTTCCGCCTCATCTGTGACGAAAACAAACTTCCTGAATCGATTCAAACTTCACTGATAGAATTTGTAACGAAAGAAACTGATGTCGAAACGCGAACGCAGATTGCCTCATCTGCAAAACGGTTGCCGTCTGATTCTTGCCTAAAAATCGTCAATGCACTTCTCCACCATCAATCCGACACTAGCGACCCCTATCAACCGCTGCTGATTTGGTGGGCTATTGAATCAAAATGCGGCGACGGTGAAACGATCGCAAGTTGGATCAATGAATCCAACGACTTTTGGAACAACCGAATTGTGATCGATCACATCGCCGAACGACTCGCCAAACGATTCACAATGCCCGGTACTCAAAAAGACTTCTTGGTTTTGGCGAGCTTACTCGACCTGGCGCGAGAATCAAATCCAACCCTCGCCAAAAAGATGCTTGGTGCATTTGAGGAATCCACCAAGGCCTACACCAACGTCGACTTTCCGAAAGAATTACTGACCGCGATTTCAAAGTCAGGTGGCACATCGCTGGAATTGCAAGTCCGGCAAAACGATATGGAAGCGATTGAATCAGCCCTAGAGACGCTTGCTGATTCCAAAACCACAACGGTCCAACGCGTCCGATTGATTCGTGCTCTCGGTGAAGTCAAAGCAAAGGAATCAATTGAACTGTTTTTTACGATCTTGAAGTCATCTGAAAACGATGCATTGAAAATTGCAAGCTTGGAGGCGCTGCAAAAATTTGCTGACTTAAACATCGGCAATCGAATTGCGGGCATCCTTCCCATACTTTCAATCGAATCGCGGAAAGTTGCGGAATCGGTCATTGTGACCCGGGCGAGTTGGACGCAGGCGTTGCTAAATAAGATTTCGAAAAAATCAATCGATCCGAAATCACTTGCTGACGCCACAGTACGTCGGATGCTTTTTCATCAAGATGCGAAAATCCAAGCAAACATCAGAAATATTTTTGGAGAAGTGCGAGGCGCCACCGATGCCAAAATGCGGGAAACAATTGCAACGTATCTGAAAGACCTTACCGCCAACGAAGGCTCACCTTACGAAGGGAAAAAACTCTTTACGAAACACTGCGCAAAATGCCATCGACTTTACCAAAACGGCGGGGACATCGGTCCGAATTTAACGTCCTATCAACGGAATGATCTCAAGTTGATGTTGCTTCACGTCGTCAATCCGAACGCTGAAATTCGCGAAGGTTTTGAAAATATCATGTTTGCCTTGGACGATGGACGGATCGTTTCCGGTTTCGTCAAGGAACAGGACAATCGCCAAATTGTCGTTCGAACACCGGAAGGAAGCGACATTCGAATCGATATCGATTCCATTGAAAACCGAAAAGCAGTTCCGCAATCACTGATGCCGACCAAACTGCTTGCACCATTAACCCCACAACAACGCCGCGACCTGTTTGCTTATTTGCGAAGCACTCAGCCCTTAAACAATTAACGGGACAAACGGACTGTAATAAAAGCCCGTTTGTTTTGATGGCTCGAAACAACAACGCCACCAAACTAATTAAGATCCGTTTAGAGAGGATCTTAAGAATCAATCGATTCGCGATCTTTGGGTAAATGCACTTAAAACACAGGAATGCATTCAAACTACAGGGAGGTGTGCTTGCGTCAAAGCCGGATCTCGTCGCCAAATCCCCAGCTTTTCAATACCCAAGCGGTACCATGCGGGAACTGTTGCGGTTCGAAAATGGGGATCGCCCCGGCAATAACTTCATTTGGCCCAAATCATAGGTATCTGTGGCGTGGGTATGCGAGAGTCACGACGAATCAAATCAACCGATCAAAAAATGTCGCCGTGCCGCCGAAACCGTGAATGAACTCCGCGCTTCCAGCGATGCACCAGCAATTATCATTCTGCGCATTCAGTGTTCTTCGCAATCAGTTTTTATTCTCGAAGGACACGAATCTAATATTGAATAGCTACCAGACGGCCCCGCTTGTAAAAAAATTCCCCGCAAACGGGAGTCACAACAACCAACTCGTTTCAATCACAGCGTGGCAAGCGGATACCTCCATCAAGTTTGGGAATCCAAATGCAGCAGCAGATGTTAAAATTCAGCGTGGGAACGCGCGCGATATCTAAAATACCGAAAAATTGAAGATCGAATCAAAATGCTGATAGATCGTCAGTAAATGTTTCTGTAATCCATAAAACCAGCTCGCTAATTCCGGTTAACCTGCCTCTGGCACTTGTAAGTTGAAAATAATTCCCCGTTTTCGTGTGTTTATTTCCTTTTGATGGAAGGAATCCCTGAATGAAACCGGTTACCCTCTAACACTTTTCTCTTAATTCGCCGATGTTTAAGGTTGGGCGTGGTCTGAAATCGGAAATGCATTGGATTTCCGCGGAAACCACGACCTTTCCGAATCAGTTTGCATCGGAATGGGCCTCGAAAGCCCGGGGGCGGAATAAAAAGCATTTTTCGCCTATAATCCCCAATTTGACAACCCAAGTCAGTCTGTGCTCGCAATGATCGCTTCGACAACCGACAAAATCACCTCATTCGAGGAATTACTGGATCCTTATTCTCCACCGCTCACGACGTTGGTTGAACAGCTCCAATATTGGGAGCAGAAAAAAGGAGATGAACTTGCATTTTCATTTCTCGGCGATGGCGACGAGATTTCGAAGTCATGGACCAATCGGGAACTGTGTGTCCGCGCGCGGAGTGTTGCCGCCGAATTGCAAAACCGCAATATGAAGGGCGAACGTGTTCTTTTGCTATATCCGCCCTGCATCGAATTTATTGAAGCTTTCTTCGGGTGCCAATTTGCCGGCGCCATCCCAGTTCCAGCATTTCCGCCTAGAAAAAGCCGCAACGGTGCCCGAATTGATTTGATTGCAAAGGATGCTGACGCAAAATTAATTTTGACAAACCGAGAAACTGCCAACCGGATGGACCAAGCAACCGAGGATACCGTTTGTCTGAAAAACATTCCGATCTTGGTCACCGAGGAAATTGAAGACGATTATGCCGCCCATTACAAACCCTACCTTATTTCACGCGACGAAATTGGTTTGTTGCAATACACATCCGGTTCGACGGGTTCACCCAAGGGTGTGATCCTGACGCATGCGAATTTAATGGAAAACTGCAAGACGATCACGCGTGCTTTTTCGATCTATCAGCGGGGCAGCGGAATAAGCTGGCTTCCGACCTATCATGACATGGGATTGGTCGGAGGAATTCTCAATCCGATTTTTATTGGTCGATCAAGTCACCTTTTGCCACCGTTGTCATTTCTCGCCAAACCAGTTCGCTGGCTTCGGACAATTAGCAATTTCAATGGAAGCATTTCTGGTGGCCCAAACTTCGCCTATCAGCTTTGTGTCGACAAAATAACGGACGAAGAAATGAATGGGTTGGACCTTTCATGTTGGGAAGTTGCGTTCAATGGGGCGGAACCGGTTCGAAATGCAACAATGACTGCGTTCAGCGAAAAATTTGCAAAGGTTGGCTTCAACCCAACAGCGCATTACCCGTGTTACGGCATGGCCGAAACGACATTGTTGGTGACCGGTGGCGTGAGCTCGGAGATACCTGTAATTCGTCATTTTGACCGACACGAACTCGACAATTACCGCGCAGTCAAACTTGACGCAGCCGATCCCAACGGTCGTGAAATGGTGGGTTGCGGAACCGTGCAGCCCGATGAAGAAATAATCGTTGTCGATCCAAACACCCTCGAGCTCCTTGACGATGAATCGATTGGAGAAATTTGGGTTCGAGGGTCAAGTGTTGGAAAGGGCTATTGGAATAAACCAGAAGAATCAAAAAAATGTTTTTCCGCGTCATACAATGGATCGGATGAAAAGTACTTGAGAACCGGCGATCTAGGTTTCTTTTCTGACGAGCAAATCTTTGTGACCGGTCGCCTGAAAGACTTGATCATTATTCGCGGGGTAAATCGATATCCGCAAGACATTGAATCAACCGTTGAAAAAACGAGTGAACGGCTCCAAAACGCAGGCACTGCAGCATTTGCAATCGATGTAGAGGGGCGTGAGCGACTGGTGATCGTCTCCGAAATCGAACGAACGCGGGAAAAGCATTGGCCCAAATTGATCGAAGCGATTCGGAAAGAAGTCATCACCGAGCACGACATTCCACCTGATGCGATTGTCATCGTACGAA
>CAJQQR010000030.1 GCA_905480545.1 uncultured Pirellulaceae bacterium | reverse complement strand
TCGAACGGAAAGTCGTAGATTTCGTCGGCATGTTTTGAAACTAGGGAAAATCGAGGATGTCGCGAACTTGCGAATACTCTATTGAATTTGGAATAAAACGTTTTCGCAAGGTGTAATCTTCCCGCATTCAGGTTTGGCACGAACTTCTGTGGGAAAAAGGACAGGAAACAACTGTCATATCAACCTCCGGCTGTGCGAAAACAGTGATTTAAAGCCTTCGATCGCAAAAATGACGCATCGCAGAGTTTGGGTACAGCGGAATTCGATGAAATCCAAAAATGGTAAGACGTTCTTGAGCAGACAAACCGTCAGGAAGAAGCGGCTATAACGATCTTAACTTCAAATGAGGTCAAGTCATTCGGCTAGTTCGGATTTTGCGGCTCAATGTGATGCTGTGATTTGAAAAAAGTAAAAATAAATTTGCACATTGTTAGTTGTAAGCTACATTCTCCTGACGCGAATGCAAAGGAGAATGGATAAGAGCCATTTCTTTGCGATTGTCCATCTTTGGAAAGAGACATCGCCACCCCTTACATTGCATCCGTCATTTTTTGATTCGTTCGACTCATCGAGCGTTAGATCTCAAAGTGACCAATGGCTCTGGAAAAAGGGAGTTTTTTTCTATGTCTCAGTTTCGGTTTGCGGCCTCAGCTGCGTTAATTTTGTTCGTCTTGGCCCCTGCGTTTGCCCAAGACAGTGGTTGTGAACCTCGACCAGCGATTCCTCAGTGCCCGACTCAAGATTGCCAATCCGGTTGTCGTGGTAGCGCGTGCATCCCAGCGGACCAGCTGTGGGCGAATTATGCCAACGAAATCGGTTGCAAAGGTTGTGTTCGGTACCAGAAAATGACGTCGAATTTTCCCGGCTTGGGCGGTAAGCCTGCCTGCGACGTGAAAGGCTGCAACCCTGGATCGAAAGCCTGTTTCGGTTTGCCGAGCATGTCAATCTCTTGGCCACGCCCATTTCATGGATCCAACGCCAACTGCAACAGCATGAGAGCCAAAGTAACAGACGTGTTTAACGTATTTGGCGCAGGCAAGCAGAAGAAAGTTCGTTGTGATATTCCAAACGATTGTTTTGGAAAACTGGGTGAAAGCAAGGCTTGCGACTCGTCTTACTTTACGCCGCTTCCGACAGTCCCGGCCGGAGAGTCTTCTGACAGGCATGCACCCGCGGTTGATGAACCGGTCATTCCACCTGCACCGGTCGTTGAGCCGGCTCCCGGCGGTAACAACGGTGTAGCACCGTCCAGCAGTCAAGGCAACGACAGCGCCAAGCTTCCTCTCATCCATTCGCCAAGGCTGAATGAGTCGGCAAAAAATGTTCAGTATGGTTCGTATTTTCGGCCCAAGCGTTAAAACGCGAATGAGTTGACACGCTGTTTCCGGGGTTGAATTTGGCCTGTATAGCAAAACGGAACAAATGACATTTTGGGGGCTGCCAAAGCCCCTTTTCTATTTCTTGTCGTGAAGTTTAAACCGCAACCCGAATCGAAGAATGAGAACACGTGCAAATGGTTTAGAATTTGTGACGCAGCTCCACTCGAAAGCCGCTTAAATCGGTATCGTTTTCGCGAATGCCGTGCATGGCGTCGGCGCGAAAGAGGACGGCGTTGCTGATGGGCAATTGATACCGAACGCCAAATCCAAGTTCATACCCGCTGGCGTTTCGGTTGGGATCATCCCCGAATACGTCAAGGAACGCAGTCTCCAAGACAATTTGCTGCGTGTATTCAGGTGCCAGAATGTTGATTCCCAATGCGCCACCCCACGTATCGTTTGCTGTCGCATCCAGCGTTGGAAGTCCTGTCACGCCATCGGTCTCAAAGGTGATGCCTGTGTTCCGTAAAATGCCGCCGGTCCCCCCGGCACGAGCAATTGATTGTGGGCGGCCAAAACCAGAGAAAAGATTGAAATAGGGAATAACGCGCGACGGGTACTTCGTGATTAGCGAGTTTTCCAAAAGAACCAACACTCCGTCTGCGGTTTTGCCTTGAGGGCCGGCGTCTTGACCGGCATTGGCGATCACGCGGACCGAGTTCGAGATGAACCGCCCGTAACGACGAGTGTAAGCGATTCCAGTATTGTGATAACTGCGATCCAATACAGAATTGCGATCTTCTAAAAATGCATAGTGAGTCTCGATGTAGCCGTTGAGCATTTCCAGAAAGAATTGAAACCCATACATTTTTGCGGCATTGTCGTCGCCTTGAAACGCTGGGCTGGTGATGTTATCGATTCCCCAAAAGAAGACCACATCAAAATTCGAAATGTCCAAGGCTGGGCTGTTGCGAGACATCAATGGGGTCGCTGCAAAACCAATGAACGCATCATCCAATGTGACGCCATTTTGAAAGAGTAATGGGATCGCACCCACCGTAAACGGCAAGTCAAATGGAATGACTTCGTTGAACATGCCACCAAACAACGCGCCTAAGTCACCCTCAAAAAAACCGGTGTCAAATTCAAAGTCGGTGTTGTTAAAAAATTCGGTATTTTGGCCATCAAATTCCAATCGCGTTACATCACCAGCGCGATCCAGCGGAGCGACTCTTGCATGAAATCGCTCAGTCGCCGTGATTCGCAAATCCATTTCCAGATTGAGTACAGTTCCCCAAACGCCGGTATAGTCTCCGTCGTCGCCGTTAAACCCAATTGCCGTTCTTATATCGCCAAAAACTTGAAATCGCGGATGAATCAAATTCGTGCGGCCAAGGAAAGTCTTGCTGACCGGCAATTGCCCCAATTGGTAAAACGGTTTTCCCAATTCGACCAATGGACGCTGATTCGAGTTCAGTATCTTGTCTTGATAGACGTCAGCTTCGGCCAAGGGGTCGAACGGTACATGCGGAAAGGGATCGTCCCTAAAATCGATTGGTGAAAATGGAACCTCATAGGTTCCATGGTCCGACGGATGATCAAGCTGGGGATAAAAATGGTCGCCAATCTTCGGTTCGTCAGCGGGCACAGGCGTGGTCGCCGGAATCTGAGTCACGGTAGTGGACAGTGGTGTGTTTGGCTGCTTGGACAGTGGTGTGTTTGGCTGCTTGGGCTTTGGTGTGTTTGGCTGCTTGGATAGTGGTGTGTTTGGCTGCTTGGACGGTGGTGTGTTTGGCTGCTTGGATAGTGGTGTGTTTGTTCTGATTGAACCGGTGTTGGCAACGCGATCGGTCTGAGGCAACGGTTTGATCAACCGTGATTCTGAGCGAAAATTTTGATGCAGATGGTGCTGGCCGGTTCGCGGCGTGGTTCCTTGATCGGGATTGAGTGGTTGGATTAGAGGGCTTGGGTTTCGCGACTGATTTTGAAAAGATATGGAACCGAAACGTGGGTCGATTGATTGGAATTGCCACGAAATATTCTGCTGTCCGTATCCCGGTTGAACACAGCAAGTAATCACCACCACCATTGCGAAGACGCTGCCGCGCATAGGCGGACTGCTGATCAAAGATCGTAGAGCAGAACGCTTTTGAATGGATAAAAATGAATTACACATCAACGATTGATTCACTTAGCAGGTGGGTGAACAAGAAATGCCACCAGTTACAAAGTCTTTAACGAACAATGAATGTCTTCGAGTAAGTGTGAACGTCCAGGATCCCTTCGTTCATCGCTTGAATCATTTCAGGCGTCGCGCGAACGTCTTTCATAAAGTAAATCGGCTCCATTCGGCTCCTCATCCGTACAGACAGACGATAGCAACCGGGCTGAGCCATCAAATTGGCTGGTATTTTGTATTTGGCATTTCGGCTGCCCGTCGCTGGGATTGAATGGCCTTCCATTCGAATGAACGGCGGGTGGTTCATGACCGTGACCGGACGGGCATCAGGTCGGATAAACGGCAACTGGTCAAAATCGACGTTGATCGGCAGGTACATTTCGCGGTCCGTCCCTTTCACATTGGTGGTCAGGAACTTTGTTTGCAGATTGAAAAGCTGCGCATCATGCGGAATTTTTCTCGCCAAGACATCAGCCGAGTGGTTGTCGGCAAGGTCACCAACGCTGTCAAGGTAACCCGATTCCCATAAGCGATTTCCGTTGGGTCCGATCAATGCAACATTCAGCCAAAGTTGTGGCTGAGCACCCAGCGATCCGCTCGGCATGTTGTGACCAAGGTTGGTGTTCATCACTTTGTAATAAAACTTGAGTGGTGCGTTGGCTTTGGGCGGCTTGATGAAGAACGGCCCCTCAACTTTGGCACCGTTGACCATCACCTGTTTTCTCAAGTCACGTTTGTAGCCAAGCAACTTTAAATTGTCGTCGATGATTTCGCGAGCATCCATTCGGTCGTCCACATTCGACCAAACCGCAGGGAAATAACCTGATGTTAAACCCTGTTCCAATTCCTCTTCGAATTTTTCCAGGCCCCAGCCGGCGCGCCAATCAAATTGCAACCACTCATTGAATGTCCACTTATCGGCGTCAGGGTTTTGCGGAAAGACCCCCGGATGCGCAATGCTGTAGCCGGGGCCATAAAACTGATGATTGGAATGCTTTCTGTCAGCCGTTACCGCTTTTCCATCGATGATTGCTGCAGGGCCAACCGAATAGCCTTCGGCAAGACCGGGGACGCGTCCCATGTGACAGTCCTGACAGGTGATCCCCTGTCTCCATGCAGGAGATGCGCGGTATTGATTCCACACGACTTCCAGTGAGATTCCCGGCTCGACTGCAACTTGGTGGCAGGAGACGCAAAACGTGCTTTTGCCAAGTTGGTCGAATTGGATGGTTCGACGGTGGATCACTTGCCCTGGCGTTTTGTCATTTGGGTCGGTTTTGATTTTAAAGTAGGAGGAGTTCTTTTTTGCGATCTCGACTCCGATCCCGGCACCTGAAGCAACGATTGGCTGTGATATGTCACCGGGCTCAATGCGACGCTCGCCGTAATCCTTGCCATGTGCCTGAACAACCCGATGACACGCAACGCAAGTTACACCTTCGCGAAAAACCTTGGGTCCATCCCAAATCGGCTGGTCACGACGAAGTTCCATCGTGGTTGCAACCGGTGCGTGACATCGCATGCAAAAATAACCAATCGTTCCCTGAGACAGGTCATTGATGCGCTGTTCGAATTTCTGATACATCGGTGAAACCGCAGCATACGCATGGCCTGACACTGACCATTCACGGTAGATTTGTTCATGGCACGTTTTGCATTCATCTGCCGATGGAAATGCCGTTCGGGAAAAGGTTGCCAAATGCGGATCTTCATCGGGATTGGCTGCCGCGGTCAAGTAAGCCACGTTTTGGACGACCGATGCGTCGGCATGTGGATTGAACTGGTCCTCATAGACGGCGGGCAAGGGTGAGATGACCGGGATTTCATTTGCGGGTGACTCGTTGAGGGGAAGTCCCGACGGGAGAGTTCGCCGTTGCGTCCAAGGCGACCGTTGCTGACCGGCTGACGGAGTATCCCGCACTTTTGTGGCAAACTCTCGCGCGAGTGAGCTCTTGCGGATCTCATCTCGCATCGCGACCAATGATTCCTGATGTTTTTCGAAATCGAGGCCGGGTAAATCCGCTGTGCAGATGTCAGGGATTTGAAGGTCTGGGTGTAGAGAATTAGGTTTTGCAGCGCCCGGATGAGAGGAGTGGCGGCGGTCGGGTGTTGCGTTTTGGGCTGGCGATGGATCGGCCGAAGGTTGGCTCATCAAGTCTAAATTTGGAGCGACTGCCGCACCCGAAGTCTCGCGAGAGGGCTTGGATTCCGCTTGAGCCCGTTTTTCGGCTGAGACAATTTTTCGAATTCTATCATGCTCGCTTGGTCCGAACCGGGGAGCCTTCGTATTTCCCCGTTCCTCATTTTCAGACTCAGCGATCGAAGTTGTCTGGGTCACCTTGCTCGATGAATCGCGACCGATTTCAATCTTTTCAAACCGGAATGGGCTCGCGGATCGCCTTTGATCGGTATGGAGAGACGGAAACTGCGTTGGCAGTACAACAAACCACGCGAAACAAAAGGTGCCGCAAACAACCGCAGAGGAAAAGAGAAGTGATTTCAGGGAGTTCATAGGCGGATAATTCAGGTTATATCGACCTAAGATTGATCGAACCGATGCTATCCGGAAAACCAACTGGACTGTTTTAATCGGCTATCTCAAATCATTTGGCCTGAATTTCCCTAATCCCCTATGCTTCTTATTTTGCCTGATTTTCTCATTGGCCCCATTTTTGTGGTGCTCACCTGCCTCAATTCGTTGTTAAAGAAGTTTTTCTTTCATTTCCTTGAACTTTATCTTGGATTAAGCCCTTGAATGCCGATTGCAAATTGACTTATACTTACTCGCTTTCAATAAACTCAACGTGAGGGAAAAGGTAGCGAAATGAAAGTTCGCGCCAGCGTAAAAAAGATTTGTGAGAATTGCAAAGTCGTAAAGCGAAAAGGTCGCGTTTACGTCGTCTGCACAAATCCTAGACACAAGCAGCGTCAGGGCTAATACCCTGTTTCTTGCGACAATAGATGATCGCATCCCAACCTCTTTACCGGAGACGACCCTCCAATGCCGCGATTGCTCGGTGTGGACATACCAAACGACAGAAAGACAGTGATTTCGTTGACCTACCTTTACGGTGTAGGTCCGAAAGTGGCGCGAGAATTGTGCCTCAAAGCTGGAGTCAGTCAAGATTTAAAGGCTCATGAGTTGAGCGACGAGGATTTGAGTAACCTTGCGACCATACTGGAGCGGGATTACACGGTCGAAGGACCTTTGCGCCGTCAAGTGCAGCAAAGCATCGCCCGTCTTCGAGATATTAAATGTTACCGCGGCATGCGTCACCGGGCAGGATTACCTGTTCGGGGCCAACGCACGAAAACCAATGCACGGACACGAAAAGGACCTCGTAAAACTGTCGCCGGTAAAAAAGGTGTAAAAGACCTTCGTTAACAATCACTTAGCTAACATTAAAAAGCAAAAATACATCTGAAATGGCGAAAACAAGAAAACGAAAACCACGTCGCAATGTTACCGCGGGGGTCGTTCACATTCGAGCGACTTTCAACAATACGACTGTGACCATTACCGACACCAAGGGCGATACGCTTTGTTGGGCAAGTGCGGGCACAAGTGGGTTCAAGGGAAGTCGGAAAAGCACTCCGTTTGCGGGCCAATGTGCAGCGCAGCAGGCTGCTGAAAAGGCTCAGAAATTTGGCGTGAAGGAAGTTGATGTTCGTGTCAATGGTCCTGGCAGCGGTCGTGAAAGTGCGGTTACAGCGATCCAGTCGGCGGGCTTGAATGTTCGAACGATTGAAGATTGCACACCGATTCCGCACAACGGTTGTCGTCCTCGTAAGAAGCGTCGTGTATAAACGGCCATGCTGTGTTGCGGTTGGGCGGACGTAGGTGTTGCTTGATTCGTTGAGTAAGTGAAGCGAGAGCAATTGTCAAAATTTGCGTTTGGTAAAATTGGGAGCTGGCATTTACTGGCTTTCCGATTTACTGGCTTTCCGCCTCATTGATAGTGTGGCTTTAAGAGTGCGTTTCAAACAGGCGAAACGCCCTTTTTGCATTTTGTATTCATCTTTTTAAAACAACTTTTTCCACGAAAAAGGTATCCCTATGCATATTCGATGGCGCGGTTTGGAATTGCCCAGTTTGGTTGAAGTCGACAAATCCACGTTGACATCAACCTACGGAAAATTTTCGGCAGAGCCGTTTGAGCGCGGGTTCGGTCACACGATCGGGAACAGTTTGCGTCGAATTCTTCTTTCCAGTTTGGAAGGCAGCGCGGTCACGCAAATAAAAATTCGGGGTGCACAGCACGAGTTTTCGTCGATCCCTGGCGTGCTTGAGGACGTCACCGAAATCGTTCTAAACGTCAAATCATTGATCGTAAAAAGTCACACTGATCAGATGAAAGTGATCACCGTTGAAAAAACGGAAGCAGGTCCGATCACCGGAGCAGATGTGGTAACCGGCGGTGAAGTCGAGATCATCAACAAAGACTTGGTTTTGGCAACTTTGACCGATAACGTGCCATTTATGATGGAAATGGTTTTGGAAAGTGGTCGGGGCTATGTGCCCGCCAGCGAGCACAGTTCCGTTGAACATGAAATTGGTATCATACCTGTTGATGCGGTCTACAGCCCGGTCACTCGCGTCCGATACGATGTTGAGCAAACCCGCGTCGGACAGAAAACCAACTTCGACAAATTGAATCTGGAAGTTTGGACCGATGGTTCCATTCATCCTGAAATGGCGTTGGTGGAAGCTGCGAAAATTCTTCGCAAACACATCAACCCATTTGTACAGTATTCAGAAATGGGTCCTCAGGTTCATTCGCAGGTTCGTGGAACGGGCGGTGTCGATCCAAAATTAGAGGCTAAGTTGAATTTGACGATCAACGATTTGAAGCTGTCCGTTCGAGCGACCAATTGCCTCGAATCGGAACAGATTCGTACCGTTCGTGATCTGGTCGGGTACAACGAAGACACGCTTATGGAAGTTCGCAACTTTGGCGAAACGACATTAGATGAAGTACAAGAGAAATTGACGGAATTGGAACTGCGACTTGGCATGAAAGTGCCACCAGCTCCAAGCCCAATGTAATTGAAAAACCGTTGGAAATAATTCAGTAAGGCAATAATCATGCGACATAGAAAAAAAGGTCGCCAACTTGGTCGCTCTTCCAGTCATAAGAAGGCGATGCTACGCAACTTGGCCACAAGTTTAATTTTGACCGAACGTGAAGACGATTTTTACGATGGTGAATTTCAGGCCGACGGTAAGACGCCTGTCAATCCGCCAAAGTACAAGGGCCGTGTCGTCACCACGCTTCACAAAGCTAAAGAAGTCCGGTCGTTGGTAGAAAAAATGGTGACCATCGCCCGAAAAGCGATCAAGCACGATGATGCTGCTGCAGAGTTCGAGACGGAAGCCGAACGGAACACCGCAGAATGGGAAGCTTGGCGTAAAGGTGAGGGTTGGAAGAAGTGGGTTGATGCTCGCGCTCCAGCAGTAACGGCCCGACGCAGAGTCTTCGATGTTCTTCGGGACAAAGAGGCCGTTGATATTCTTTTTGAAGAAATTGCTCCTCGCTTCGAAGATCGACCCGGTGGTTACACGCGAATCTTGAAGATGGCAAAGCCACGTTTGGGTGACGCTGGTGCCCAAGCGATCCTTGAGTTCGTCGGGCGAAACGATCGCACAACAACATCCAGCGAGAAACCGGCGTTTGATACAGACGAAACTGAATCCGAAACCGAGTCCGACGAAGTCGTCTCAGAAGAGGCTCCAAAGGTTGAAGAATCGGTTGAAGCCCCCGCTGCTGAAGCGTCCAATGCTGACGATGCGACAGACGAAGGCGACGAAAAGAAAGAGTGAGTGATTGTTCTTTTGAAATCAAACAAAAGCTGCCATATCGGGCAGCTTTTTTTATGCGCGGTTCATTTCACGCATTCTTCACACTGTGCATTCTTCGTTCAATACAGCGTGAAATTCCGGTGGAACTCATGTTTTGATTAGGCATCGAACGGATTCTTTGCATTCGACAGCTAATCATCATCGGTACGGGTTATCCATGACCAACTCAACGAAGTGACGTAGCTTTGGTGACGGATTTGCATTCGGCACTAGCCGATAGCAAGTTCTTCGTTTTCAGCTGAAAAGCTCTTTTCCAGCTTTGCAACGGCTAGAATGAGTTCATTCCATTCTGTAAAGATTTCGATCGAATCGAATTGATCGGAGTCTTGTCGGTCGAAACCTTGCTCGCTTACGAAAATTTCCTCGCCCAACAATAGCAGTCCGTCTTCCAGGTATTCGAACGGGTCTGAACCGATCTCAACGGGCACAAGTTTGGTATCCGCCACGGCAGGGAAAAATGTTTCCATCACGGTATTCATTAACCACAATGCTGCTGCTTGTGAATCAACTGCGTGGATGACTTCTGCAAGCTCGCCTGATTGAACGTAAAACTTGGCCATATCTCTTCTCCATAATTGAGTTTGGGTTTTGACTTCCTTCTGCTGGCTGTCTCCTTGGCGTCATCCCACACGGAAGGTTGCATCCGAGAAATATGGTTTAACCACAGTTGCAGGTTTGACTAACACTGTTGCCATCAGTTGGTACTATCAATATCGCTACGCAGCGGACACCATTGGTCGCCGCCAGCAATAAAATGTCAAAAATCGGAGAATCTGCCGTGGAAAGCAGCTTTATTCCACGTTAAACGAACTTTTTCATATATTCGATGCTTTTTGAGGCCAGGTTTTCGATACCCGGCTCATAGTCAAACACCTCGACCGAAACCCAGTTCTCGTAGTTGATTTCACGCAATGCCTCGAAGATTGGTGCGAAATCAACTTCACCCATACCCGGACCTCGTTTGTTGGGATCGTTTGCATGGAAGTGAACGACATAGTCGCGACTATCGCGAATGATTTGCGGGATTGGTTTGGTTTCGGCTGACATCGCTTTCACATCAAGGTGCAACTTGACGTTTGGGTGATCGATCCTTTTCGCCAAATCAATACCCAAGTCAGCGGTTAGCAAAAAATCGCCTTCTTCTGGGCCCAGCGGCTCGATCGCCAAGGTGACGTTGTTGTCGGCAAAAGCAGCCGCGGCGTCACCAATCACTTTGGCGGCAATTTCTGTCGCTTGTTCCAGCGAAACGTCGGGTAGAAGGTTCCGTTGTTGAGGTGATCCGAGGACCATTACTTTGCCGCCAAGATCACCGCACAAGTCCGCGAGCGACTTCAGGTAATTTGTGGTTGCGTTTTGAATGGAGGCATCCGGTGTCGTCAAATAGAAACCTTCGGTAAACGCCAGTAACCAATGCAGACCAATCACTTCCAGGCCAAACTTAGCGGCTAGTTCTTTGACTTCACTTCGTTTGGCAGGCGAGATCTTTCGGACATCTTTGTCGATCGTAAACGGTGCGATTTCGATTCCTGTGTACCCCAAGTCCTTTGCGTACGCAAATGCCTTGTCAAATGGCCAATCTTTAAAAGTTTCATTACAAATACCAAACTGCATGGGATTTTTTTCCTGCAAACGTTACAACGAAGTCACCAGGTTTATTCTAGTCGTTTGTCGATGTGCAGTTAACATGCGGCAAAATCGGCTTCGATCATTTCAAAGTAAATTTATGGCAAAGATTTTGATTACGTCCGGCCCGACTCGCGAGTACCTTGACCCCATTCGGTTTATTAGTAATCAGTCGAGTGGGCGCATGGGCGTTGCGTTGGCTGAGGCTGCCCTCGATTTTGGCCACGAAGTCTGTGTTGTTTCGGGGCCGGTTCACGTCTCCTATCCGACGAATGCGGAAGTCGTTTCAGTGGAAACCACAACAGAGATGCACGACGCGGTTGGAAACCATTTCCCGATGTGTGATGGGATCATTGCGGCCGCAGCACCTTGTGATTTCCGTCCGAAAACATTTGTCGATTCGAAAATAAAAAAATCGGGTGATGGAATGATCATTGAGTTCACTGAAACCAGCGATATTCTTTCATCTGTTTCGCATGACAAACACGCGGCTCAATGGGCGGTTGGGTTTGCGTTGGAAACCGACAATGGAATCGAAAACGCCATGAAGAAGCTGATCGAAAAGAAGTTGAATTTGATTGTGCTAAACGGGCCCGAAGCGATGAACTCTGAAACCAATCGAATTCGAATTCTTGGAATCAATGGAATCATTGCTGGCTTCGAAGGAACAAAACACAATGTTGCTCGCAATATCATCAACACCATTTTTGATAGTTTAAAAAACAGTACGACGGCGTTCTGAATTCGTATTGGAATTACAAAAGTGAAAAATTTGAACAATGTCCACTTCTGATGAGATCTTTTTTTCTTCATCCTTAAATTTTCGAATTCGGCTATGATAAAGTCATGAATTTTTCAGCTTTGTATACGACCCTTCATGATATTTATACTCCCGATCGGATATTCTCCGAGAACGGGCCGTTAACCGCATTCGAATCGGATGGCCTGACCGCCTTTGCTGTTCGTCCCAAAGCCGTTGTGTTCCCGGAGACCAATGAAGATGTCATTGCAACGGTTCGAGCCTGTTATGAGCATGGTGTGCCATTCGTAGCCCGCGGCAGCGGAACAAGTCTCTCGGGCGGATCGCTTCCAGATGCGGACGGCATCGTGATTGCGCTCAACAGACTCAATAAGGTCTTGGAGATTTGTCCCGATAAACGGATTGCAATTGTTCAGTCCGGCGCGATCAATACTCATGTCTCAAACGCCGCGTCTCAATTCGGTTTGTACTACGCACCCGATCCATCAAGCCAGACAGTGTGCACGATTGGCGGTAACGTTGCGTTTAATTCCGGTGGTGCGCATTGCCTGAAATACGGAATGACGTCGAATCATGTTCTTGCCATGACGGCAGTTTTGGCTAACGGTGAGGTCGTTGAGCTCGGAAGTGACAGTCGCGAATCGATCGGGCCTGACGAAGTCGGATTGTTTGTCGGATGTGAAGGCCTATTCGGTATTGCTCTCGATATCACTTTGCGTCTGCTGCCGAAACCGGAAACGTTTTACACAGTGTTGGCCGGATTTGATTCTGTCGACAAAGCCGGCGAAGCAGTGGCGAGTATCGTAGCATCCGGTTTGCTTCCGGGGGCGATGGAGATCATGGATTCACTTTCCATGGAAGCGGCTACCAAAGCGGTTGGCGCAGAGTTTCCAGAGGGTGCGGAATCGACATTGATCGTCGAGCTGGATGGTTCGATCGATTCGGTGGAAGTTGACAAGCTTCGACTGGATCAACTGATCGAAGATGCGGGTGCCACGTCGATACGAATCGCACGCGATGATTTGGATCGAGCCACGATTTGGAAGGGACGCAAAAGTGCATTCTCAGCGGTGGGCCATTTGAGTCCGGACTTTATCGTGCAAGACAGCGTGGTGCCGCGAACGAAATTAGCAGAAGCACTACGCAGAATCTCGCAGCTGGGAATTGATGCGGGCATCAGGGTCGCCAATGTATTTCACGCTGGTGATGGCAATTTGCATCCACTGGTTTTGTACGATGGAAATGTGCCAGGTGAATTTGAAAAAGCCGAGCAACTTGCTGGCGATATTGTTGATGTCTGTATCGATTTAGGAGGCTCAATTACCGGTGAGCATGGAGTCGGAATGGAGAAGCGGCAACACCTGGGGAAAATGTTTACCGAAGCGGATATTGATGCAATGCATCGAATTCGAGATGAACTTGATCCAAAAACCATTTCCAATCGCGAGAAAATGTTTCCATCCGCTGAAGCGGATTCGCTGGGTTTGTATGGCTTGCATCCGTTGGAAAAGCAGGGCGTAATCTCGCGTGAATAGTACGGAATGCTCAACTTGCTAAATTCTTCTAGATGATGAAGTCTCGTGTCCACTATTCGCTTTGAATCGCAGTATCAGGTTAGAATAATGAAGTCACAGTCTTGAATCGTTTCACCGATGCGTGGTTTTTCAATTTCTGTTGTGAAAAAATGGGACGTGCGATGTGACGCCCAGCTGGTTTGTCATCATGACGATGAGGGTGAGCCGTTTTGGGAATCGTCACGATTGGATACCCAAAAGCGAGACTTGTCCTCCAAACCGCTGGTTTTTTAAACCCGAATCTTAAACGTTGACAAACCCCTGGTTCATTATTTTGGCAATCCAAATGAGCGAACGACCACCACTTCGATATAAGCCGCGAAAAGATCGAACTGCAACGTGGATTGCTTTAGGAGTGACCGCGTTGATCTTTGCTATCTTGCTTGGTTGGGTAGCAAGCTCTGTCTATCAAGAGCGCCAACGCCTTGCTGCTTCAGACGACATTAAAGCTGAAAAATCGATAACGCAAAATTCAGAATTGGATTCAACAATTTCCGCGGCGAAGAAAACGGCCAGTGAAATTGCGAAACCAACCCCAGAATCAAAACCAGCGGCTCGTGCGGAAATTCAAACTCGGCCGTTATTTAGCACTGACGGTAAAACTTCCAACGGAAACCGACGGAAAGACGGAAGCGATATTGCCAAAGGTTCCACTGCGGGCGAAAAAAAGAAACGCAGTGGACCACTAAAGCTTTCTGATTTGCCGTCATACAAAAAGGAACCTGAATCTAAACGCTTTGGTGGCGACGCAAAAAGCGATTCGAAAAAGATAAGCAAAGACGCAAAAAATGTCACGATCAACAAAAAGCCGGAACCTGAAATCGATGTAGGGAAGAGGAACGATGTTGGTTTCGATAATCAAAATATTCTTCCTCAGTCCGATTCAGAAATTAGAATTTATCAGGAGCTGACTGTTAATCGGAATCCGACTTTTTCGATGGCCGGACTAAGTGAATTCAAACAGGAATTCAAATTTCGTACCGTTTCAGAAATCTTGATCAAACCTGGCGACAAGAACGGATTTAGAGCGGTTGTCCAGAAGATCGTTCATGCCAAATTGCTTTCTTCGGATTCAATTTCAAAAAAATCACTAGAAGAGTCGGTGAAGGAGTTGCCAGGAAAAATATTTACCTACACTTTGGATCGACGACAAAAGCTAATGGATTTCAAAGGTGAAGCAGACAAACCCAAAACGCTTGATTTGAAAGACTTGACATCGATCAGCGGATTCACGGGTGAAGGGATGATGATGTCATCGGTGATGGATTTGGACGGCTGGCGCGAAATGGCGCAGCTGACATTCCTATTGCCCGATGATAAGAAGAAAAAGTGGACCGACCAGATGGGACATGATTGGGGAGACCTTGGAAAATGGACCGGTGAAACGAAATTCGAGAAGAAGTCAAAAACGAACGGATTGCAGCGGATCGATTACGCCCATCATATGACTTACGTGCCAAATTTTGGCAAAACCAAACTTCCGTTCAAGATCGATTCCATGAGATTTAACTCCAGCGAAGCGGGTGGACGATTGTTCTTTGACGAAAAAAAGAAACGAATCAATTCATTGATTGAACGCTTTAAAGTGAACGGAGAATTGTCCGCGTCGCTTTTAGGTAGCAGCATCACAATGACAATGTCTGAAACGCAGACCTTCGAGTTGAGTCTTCATGATCAACAACCGCAGTAATTCGAAACCGTTTGAAGTAGCTCTTTTGAGGGGATGGATCAAGAAAGGAAAACTTTAACTTGATCGCCCGGATTCCAATCTGCATTTTGCGGGGGTTGTTTGGTGAGATTGGGGTTTAACTGATTGGCACTCGGGTTATAGGCTCATCTTCTTCGGGCCATTTAAGACGCGTCCCAACCAGGTGTTTTTCACAAAAAGCAAATATGAAAAATGCAAAACGAAGAATACATAAATGGCTTGGAGGGCGACCTCGACCAAACCCGGCAGGTCGATGCGAATTAAGATCAATTGTAAACCGAAGATTAACGGCAGGTGCATAATGTATTGCCAATAAGCTTCGTCAGAAACTTGTCGGACGAAACGATTCGGTTTTTCCAGCCATCTTGCGAAACCACCCAACAAGCCAAATACCATGCACCAGGAATATAGGCAGTAGATGTATTCCGCGGGAAGTTCTAAAGATTCGTTATACGGTCGAAGTTCCGGATTCGGCCCGAGCGTCTGAAAATAGATTGCGATGGGCAAAAGAATCGCTGCAGCGCCTAAATGCCACCAAGTGGTTCGTTTTAGCTGATCAATTTTTTTTGAACTTTGATAAAGCCAAACACCGTAGAGGAAGAAAATTGAATAGTAAGTCAGGATCCAATGATCCGGTAAAACCGTATAGGGAGTATCAACCTGCCACAAATGCATCGGGAAAAGGGTGAGCATCGAAACCGCCGCTAATCCAAAAATCGCAAAACGGCTTTGAAGGCAAGGGCTCAATAGCAATTGCATACGGAAAGCAATCTTGGATTTCGCCGTTGCAAAATATGCCAATACAAACGCGACGTAAACGATGATTAAGTAGTAGAGAAACCAAAAATGAAAAAAAATGATTTCGCTGATAAACTTTCCAGTCAAAAAGAACTCGGAAATTGTTGAATGGTAAGCGCGATTATCGACGATGAGGGAATCGATTTGGATGAATCCGGCTTCGGCCCGACCAGAATATCCCGCTAACATCATCATTTGTAGAAATGGGACAATCAAAACAATGCAACAGGCGAACGGGATAACGATGCGTTGCAATCTGTTTTTCAAAAATGACTTGATGCCACGTTTGTGAATTAGAAGCGCCGAAAAGAAACCGGCAAGTAGAAAGAAGGTTTGCAGTCGGAATGCGTGGACTCCGATTACAAAAACAGTGTACAAAACACTTCGGTCTGATTCGACAACCGGCCAGATTTGAACGGCAGGGTGTAGGAACGGCATGGCCGCATGAATCAGGATCCCCAGCAGCAATGCAAACGCACGAAGCGCATCAAATCCGTGGATTCTATCAGAGGAATTCATTCACAGATTCTAGTTGCCGACGCGAAATCAGCTAGTGGATTGATTAGAGATGTTTGATGATTTGCCTGGTCAAAGTGCCTAGTCAAAGTGTCTAGTCAAAGTGTCTAAGTCTGCGCAGCTACTGTCGTAAAATCACAAATGGTAATCTCTGTTGAAACGAATGCTTGCATCCACCACAGGTTACAATGGCATTCGTTGGAGACGCGCCACCCACATGTCCACATTTGCCGTGAAACTGCATATCGCATTTGGGGCAGCTGAACTTGCATTCCAAAAGGTTTTGTTTGATCTGCGATTTGGATGACATTTCGACAGGAGGTATTTCCTGAAAATCGTCGCCACATAAACCGCAGACCGCTTTACTGCGAGAGAAAAGCCTAAAAATCATTTCCGAACTCCATCGAACCGCCGTTAGTCGATACCGAATTCTTCTTATTCCAAGCTCAATTACACCAATTTAAATTTACTGAATCAAGATAAATATGTATCTGATGCGGATTTAAACAACATTTCCAGCGGGTATGCGCCGTCAATTTCAGCTATTTTGGCCGTTTGTAAGCGGGCTGGTCCGCGATCATATCGAAATTTGCATTTTTCGGGCGTTCTGTCGGTTATCGTTGTTGATCAGTTGCGAAATTCGTGACGAGCGAGTTCAATACCTCCCAAGCACAAATTTGCTTTATGATTTTGTTCCAGAAGAAATATTTTTAAAAAAACACAGTTCAATAATCTATGTCAAAAACAAGACCGCAACCGAAAAGCGATCACGCGTCCGAGTCTTATTCTGCACGGGATTCGTCGGTTCGTCCGCTAGGCAATAAAATTTATTTGTGGGTCATCTTCTTGGGGATCACTTTTGGAAGTATGGGGCTGATGACCTACCTGCGTTTGCCTCCTTCACAGGCCCCTCAGTTAACCTACAAGGTTTTGAATACCTTTCCCCACGATCGCACCGCATTTACGCAAGGACTGTTCATTCAAAACGGTCGAATGTACGAAAGCACTGGGCGATTCAAGCAATCGAGCCTTCGGATTGTTGATGTTACAACAGGTAATCAGGAGATCACTAAGAACCTTCCCGATAACTACTTTGCTGAAGGCATCGCGACGTTCGGAAGCAAACTATATCAGCTGACGTTTCAAAATTATAAGATCCGAATTTACGATAAAGATTCGTTGGAGCTGATTGAAGAAAGGGAGTTTCCGTTTGAAGGCTGGGGGCTGACATCCGATGCCGATTATTTGATTTTGAGCGATGGCTCATCGACGATTCGGTATCTTGATCCCGAAACGTTGAAGGTTGTCAGCAAGATTAACGTTCGCGACGGGCGGCAAGCCATTTCTGAGATCAATGAATTAGAATATTACGATGGTCGAATCTATGCCAACGTTTGGCGTGAAGACGTGATTCTTCAAATTCAACCCGCGACCGGCCGAGTGACAGGCAAGATCGATATGAGCGGTTTGCTTGATGAAATCATTGCGGACGATGGAGCATGTTTAAACGGGATTGCCGTCAACAAGGAAACAAACACTTTCTACGTTACGGGAAAACTTTGGCCGAAGATGTTTGAAGTCAAATTCGTAGAGAAGCCGCCTGAAAAAAATGAGTGAATGCTGGCATGAAAAATCGATGTGAAATCCTTCCGCTTCCCAACCATCAGTATCAATTTTTGATTGATGGAGTTGAGAAGACCCGTTGGCATTTTGACGAGGTGTATCCGCGGCCATTTTTTTATCCGATCCTCGGTGCTTCAGGCGAAAGCTTAACGCGGATGGGGCATCCCGGTGCACCCAATCATGATCATCATCGTTCCGTCTGGTTCGCCCATAATAAGGTTTTTGGGCATAACTTTTGGGGAGATGACACTCAAACCAAAGTTAGGCAATCACAATGGATCGCGATTGAAGAGGGCGATGATTCAGCTCGGTTGGCCGTCGAATTGGATTGGTTGGATGGACACGATCCAACGCCACTGTTGAAGCAGACGATGATTGCCGAAATCAAACCGAATACAAAAGGCAATTGGACTCTCGAATTGCAATCGACGTTTACGCCGACGTCGGAAGAACTCGAATTGCAAAAAACGAATTTTGGTTTCCTGGCGGTGCGTGTCAGCAAACAAATTGCCGGCTATTTTGGTGGCGGAAAATTGACCAATAGCGAACGGTCCGAAACGGAAAAGAATATTTTTGGAAAGGCTGCCAAGTGGATGGATTATTCGGGATCGCAATTTTCTCATGCGCTGGATCGCGAGATTGATGAAGGCATCAGCTACATCGATCATCCGAGCAACTTCGGTCAGCCAACGCGATGGCACGTTCGAGAAGATGGTTGGATGGGGGCATCACCCTGTATGGATAGCGACCTGATGCTGAAGAAAGCATCGCCAACCACGCTGCGCTATCTGCTTCTTATCCATGGAGATTCGGTCAATCCAGAAACCTGTGACTCACTTTATCAAAAATTCTCAATGACAGAACCGATGCGAATTGACCGCTCAAGGAAGAGTCATACACACGCGTCGATAATCAGAAAGAAATAGCTGCTTGCTCTACAGTGAGTACTACTCAGCGTGACTTGATCGCGGTTTGGATTTTCGATTTGGGACCAATGCTTCGAGCATACAGGACCAGCCACATCCAACAGAGCAGCCATTGGATTGTGCTTGTCCACAGATAGATGCGGTGCAAGAAGTAGAATCTTTCATCGTTCAACACATGTTCGTGTTCAGGCTGCAGCAACGCATCGAGCATTGGGTGAACAAGTAGCAGAATACACCATAAAATTGCGATTCCAGCTATTGTGACGCCGAACCAAATAGTGAACGCTTTGGAGCGGATCTGGCGGCAATAAAACAGATCGATCAGCATCATTAAAATCGAAAAGCCGCCAATGAAGTTAAGTCTGTTGGTGACCTGTTGAGTGATAAATCCTTGTGTGCGGCTAGATCCCAAAACGTCCGTTCCGATGGGAACGACGATCGCTGTGTAAAACGTAAATCCGCCGAACCAAGTGGCAAATAAAGCTAATAGGATGACGTGATGCAATGATTTCATGTGATGCAGGGAAACGTTGGTTAAACTCGATCGTTATTTAAAACGACCAAGCCGGCGACCGTTGGTTACCGTTCGGGTCGGAGTTCATTTAGTTCAAATTCGACCGGTTCGCCGGAAATGAGTTGAGTTAAAACATGGGCCGTTCCGGTCGACAATTGCAGGCCGCCGCGATAGTGCCCGGTGGCAATGAAGAGGTTTTCAATTTCAGAGTGCTGACCGATATAGGGAATTTGGTCGAAGCTCATTGGCCGCAAACCAGTCCACGTTGTTACGAGTTTGGAGTCGTCCAGGATTGGTAAGATGCCGCGTGCGAAGGTCTTCAAATTCGCGACCTCGGATTCACACAGCGATTTGTCAAACCCGGTTTCCTCTTCGGATGAGCCGACCAAGACATGACCATCTTTTCTGGGTACCAAATAGCGATTGCCTTCGTTTAGCACGCGTGAAAAGCATGGGCTAGGAAGCTTAAATAGAAGCATATGTCCTTTGATGGGAACGACTTCGGATTTGGAACCAATGTCTTTCAGCAATCCGGTTGTCCACGCTCCAGCAGTGACGCATACGTTTTTCACGGTATGGCGATGTTGATCAGTTTGCAATTCGAGCAGACCGTTTTTCGTCGAAATCGAATTCACTTTACACTCTTGATGAAACTGAACCCCCAGTTTTTTGCAGGCGGCAATCAGGGCCTTCAGGTGACGCGGGTTTCTGATTTGTGATTCTTCTGGAAAGTAAATCGCATTCTTGAAGTTGGTTTCGGCAAATGCATTGAGCTGCGGTTCCAGTTCCACCAATGACTTATGATCCAGCTTTTTAAATTGAATTTTTTCACGAGTCCACAATTCGCATGAGCCACTCAGTGCGGCTGACTCGCCAATAGTCGATGCGAGATTAATGCCACCGCATGGTTGAAATTCGTTGTCGATGCCTGTCAGTTCGAGCAGTTCATTCGAAAGCTTCGGATGCAATTGGTAACTGAGCTGCTTCAGGCGATCTAACGCATGGATGGGATCACGCTGGTTGATTGGAGGCAAGATTCCTGCGCCGGCCCATGATGCCTCTTGGCCGACCTGCCTCTTGTCGAATATCGCAACCTCAAAGCCACGTTGCGCAAGGCGGAAGGCAAGCGTTAATCCGATCACGCCCCCACCTATAACTGCACATTGCACTGTTTTTATCCTCGTTTCGTTGGCCATACCGCTAAACTTCGTTAACAAGTTTTAACTTGGAAAGAAAGTCTTGAAGTTCGGTTTGGTGTGATGCAAGCTGGTCACGTTGTTGATTCAATTCTCTTTGCAGCATTCTCAAGTCATCCAGCTCATCGACATCATTGTGCTTCTGCAGTATCGCGTATTTGTAGTTGCGTTGGTCGAGTTGCGCGACGGTTTGCCTAAAAACCCTTGAAGTGCTCCAGTCTATGTTTTCAAAAATATTCGGAGTTGAATGACTGCATCCGATCAAATAGTACCCGCCGTCAAAACTAGGACCGAGAACTACGTCGTTATGTTTGAGCAATCGAAATGCGTCAGAAATAATCTCGCAAGGGAGTGCTGGTGTATCGGAACCGATCAACACCACGTGGTTCTTTTCGGTGGTGTCGGATTGCGCAAAACAAGAATCGAAAAAGCATTTCATCCTCGTTCCAAGATTGCCTTCAGATTGAGGAATTAAATTCCAGTTGGGCGAAAGCTCAGCAAACTCCTTTCGTTTTTCAACAGGTGAAAATCCAATTGTTTTTTTGCATGGGGCTGCTTCTTGCAGCAATTCAAATTGATTGCCCAGGCCTAATGACGACTTGAGGAATTGAAAATAGACCTCGGCAGCTAGTTGAAATCCGATGGATTTTGCGAGGCGAGTTTTAACGGTTCCAGGTTCCCAGAACTTGGCAAAAATTCCAAAAACATTCAAAATAATATTCCCATTGGCCGTTTTTCAGGGGATTTAAACCATTTCGCGAAACTCTTCGTAACGATAAGTCATGAAATAAGTTATCGTAAGGGGCTTCGCGATGGTGGGTTATTCGATCGAGACTTCTTAATCGGGATAAATCCAAAATCTGTCTTGAGTTCATGCTAACTCAAAAAAACTTCTTCATTCTACCGTTTGAATAAATGCTTATCCTGTCGTCAGAAACCAGCAATACGGAGGCTTGCATCGATTTGCTTTGTAGGGCGGT
>CAJQQR010000029.1 GCA_905480545.1 uncultured Pirellulaceae bacterium | reverse complement strand
CACGGCCAAATCAGCCTTAAAACTGGTAACGTCTTTATTCAGCTTATTCACCAACTCTTCACGAGTCTTCTTCTGCTTTTCGTACATGGCCTCAATCTGCTGCCCCTCTTCAAGCTTTTCTTTCGCGTGATCTCGGTCGCTCGTAAGCTGAGCATCGGTCGCGACAAGTTGACGAAATTCGTAATCGAAATCGTTCAATTTGCGCCGGTAATAAATTTGTTTTTCCTCGATCGTGTTCGCATCTTTCATGTCAGCAATCACGCCCGTCGGATTCTTTACCCATGAATCGTGATCCAAAAGCAGCTTGTCACCAGCATCAAAAACGACAGCTTCGCCAAGTTTCAAAACTTCAACCAATGCAAGTCCCTGTCGATCAAACGCAAGTCCACGAAGAGCAATTTGTTTTTGAGCAGCTTCATCACCGGGAGTAAAGTCTACCGTAATGCTCTTCTTGGCCTTCTCCTTGAATTCCACTTCGTACCATAGATTGTCCTCTAGTACGGTGAGGATGTCTTTGCCATCATCAATTCCATCGTCTTCAATTTTAGTGCTTGCTGTGTAAACCTTTTTGGGCTGCCCCGTATATATGATTGGGTTGACTACCGCGTCATACTTCGCCTTGTCATTCTGCATACGCATTAAATCGTCAGGCAAGTACTTGGGGATGACCTCGTCTTTTAGCATCTGCAACGTAACGTCCAGTTTCGGATCGCCCTTTTCGGCCCGCCAAGCCTCAACAAAAACGTCATAGCTGTCCGTTGGCAGAATGTCGTACATTGCCCAGTAAGTACCGGCCGCACGCTCCGTTTCAACCAATTCACGTGCCGTTTTGTAATTTGGATTACTCGCCCGAACGTCTGCAATGTTGTCTGGATCGGGCAAGATCAAACTTGGCGTCAATGTGATTTTATTGTCGTCGGTTGGATTTGTGGCAAAGAAAGATCCAATGTAATTACTTAACTTGGCCGAGCCATTGTTAGGATCAACCGTTTCAAGAAAAACGTACACCAGCGAAACGTTCTCGCTCGCTTCTGCACCAGCGACATTGGCGAGCGGCTGCGCTTTCATTGAAGGTGAATCAGGTGGAAGCTCGACCACAACACTTCCGGTTGCAAGATTCGCTGGATCTGCACCAGCTGTAAACGCACCCGGAATACATTTTCGCCAAACGCGACCGCGGCCGAATACTTGCGCTCGTGCAAGCGATTCGTTCCTTTTCAAAGACCCTTCGGGATATTGAAAATCGCCCGATGTCCCAGTTAGCAATTGCTTCAGCTCATCTTGCTGTTTCACGTAACGTTGTTCGTTCCGCTGTGCGTTCTCCAGCCATGCCGATCGCGTTTTTAAAACGTTCGGAATCATCATCATGTAAAACACGGCGAAAACGAAAACAAAGAAAACGCCTACCAGATTCATCCAGTGCGTCTTCTTGGCACTCAGCACCATGAAAACGATCAACGCAATGAATAAAACGATGACCAAAATCAAAAATGTCATTTTGTCAGCACTCGCTGTTGCTAGATAAGGCGAAATAGAATGCAGTTCGCTAATTAAAGCAGACTGCAAAAAGATACTCGATGATAAGCTGGGTATTCTGTAGTGTCAAGAAATTCCGTCGTTTCTAATCGACCTAAGTCGTTACTGAATCAGGATTTTCGGCAGAAATCAATCTGAAATCGATTAACCAGCATAATCGATCAAAGAATACCCGCCTCATTTTCCGAAGTAACAGATTGAGTGGAGGATTCCGCAAATCCGAAACACTCGCCAAATTCGGTTGAATTCCGCAAACCGGAACAGCGAATCCTGTGTTTTCCCCGCAGAAAACATTGGTCGTTGCCCCAGGATAATAGAGGCCCAAATTGAAACTCTTGCAGACCATTTTCGTTTGCGCGTTCGCACTTTTAGTGATCGTTGCCCAAACCGGTTGTCATCGCAGCTTTTACCGACGACAAGCCGATACAGATGCAAACAGGTTAATTCAGGAAAAATCCCTGGATCCTCATTGGTCGCTACCGAATTACACCATCGAGGTTGACCCGCGTTCGCGCATGTTTGATCCGTTTTCACTCGATCATCCGCCGATGCCCAACGATGATCCGTCTGCTGCTGAGTTTATGAACACCGTCGACGGCAAGCCCGGATTCCCACATTGGCATGCAAATGGCGACACACCATACGTCGCCAATCCAGAGTGGGAGTACATGTTACCACTGGATGAAGACGGTAAGTTGAAATTGAATTTGGATCAGGCATTAGAACTTGCACTGATTCATTCACCCGAATACCAGCGTCAAGTCGAAGCACTTTTTCTTTCTGCCTTGGACGTCAGTTTAGAAAGATTCGATTTCGAATCACAACTCTTCGCTCCGTTCAACAGTTCGCTGACAAACGATGGTCGAATCCGCGGTGGAGGCTCATCGTCGACTCAATTACTTGCTGCCAACGGGGCTGGCATGCAACTTCGTAAGGCAGGCATTACCGGTTCAACGCTAGTGGTCGCATTTGCGAACTCTTTACTGTGGGAGTATTCGGGAAGTGACACAACGGTCGGATTTGGATCACTTAGTTTTGAATTGATTCAGCCATTACTAAGAAATGCTGGTCGAGATGTGATCATGGAATCATTGACCAATGCAGAACGTGGCTTGCTTTACAATGTACGACAACTCGAAAGGTTTCGACGAGGCTTTGCACAACAAATTGTCGCGGGTATCTCGTCGGCCAACGGGGTCTCTCGTGGTAGTGGAAATTTTGCCAACGTCGGAGGTGTTGCCGCTCGAGCGGGTGGAATGCTGGGGTTACTGCAAACGCAGCAAAACATCCGAATTCAAGAGGGCAACATTGCCTCACAGCGAACACTGATTGAGCAGTTTGAAGAATTCTTCAGTTCGGAACGAATCAACCTTTTGCAGCTAACTCAGTTCCGAAACAATCTCTACAACTCGGAAAGTGGATTGCTGGCCGCGAAAATCGGGTACCAAAACAACTTAGACGATTTCAAAGTGACGCTAGGTCTACCACCTCAACTAGAAATTGAAATCGCGGATCCTATCTTGGATCAGTTTGAATTGATCGATGAGAAGATCACCGAGCGCAAGAATGAAATCGGCGAACTTCGCAACCAAGGTAGCGATCTATTTGTTGCGATCACCGAAATGATATCCAGTCGGAATATTGAGATGAAGCTAAAGCGCGAAGAAATCATCCGCGCTGGCGGCAGCATTAAAACCGATTTAAGCTGGACCGACGCCGACGTCGTGTGGAGTGAAGATCTTAACAATCGTCTCCTTCAGATCCGACAAACTCTGGATAATATCAATCCAATTTACGATAAAATCTTCACTCTGGATTTCGCAGAAACTGAAGCAAACATCAAAGCTCTTGCAAATTCAATCGAGAAAAGAAAACTAAGCCTAGATCTGATTCGTGAAAAACTGGTCGAAAAAAATGCGGGAAAAGTCCCCGTAGTTGAGCCGGAGATTGTCGACTCTTCCCTTCTTGAATCACTTGTCAAAGAACGTACGCTTGAGTTCTTAGGGGGGGCGCGTGATGAACCAGTGAATCCGGCCATGGAGAAAACGGAGATCGTTATTGGGGTAAAAAAATCGCTAGAAGAATCAAAAGAACAACTCGATAAACTATTGGCTCGCTGGGATCTAATTATCGCCAATGAAGGGCTTTTGCCAAAATCGATTTTGGATGATCCGGATTTTCAAGCCGATCTGAGTCGTGATCCAGAACTGGCGATCGCCATCCAATCACGCGCCGGAACGATTAAAAGATTCTTCAGCGAACCAGGACCGGAAATCTTGACCAGTTTGAACAATCAGGTTGTAAACATTTCACTCATTCAGGCACTCGCTCGTGTAGACACTTTGACTCTTCCAATCGTCAATATCGGATGGGAAGAGGCCCTCGACGTCGCCCGGGAAAACCGCCGTGACTGGATGAATGCTCGCGGACAGCTCGTTGATCGATGGCGAAACATCGAGATCGTGGCCAATGACCTGGAAAGTCAACTTGATTTGACGTTCTCGGGTGACCTACAAAACGTCGGTAGTAATCCGACAAAATTGCGAGACAGCAATGGAAGAATCCGCGTCGGATTGCAGTTTGATGCACCAATCACACGACTCGCAGAACGCAACTCATATCGAGAAGCACAGATTTCCTATCAGCAAGCTAAGCGAAACTACTACCAATTCGAGGATCGAGTGGCGGCACAGCTACGCAATATCATCCGAAGCTTGGAAGTGGCAAAATTGAATTTTGAATTGTCACGACGCCAGGTAAAAAACGCTGTCGATCAGGTCCAATTGGCAAGCTACGCATTGATCAAACCGCCAGAGCCAGGATCGAACAACACTTCGCTTGGATCGACGGTTGCTCGTGACTTGATTAGTGCGTTAAGCGACTTGCAAAGCAACCAAAGTAACTTGATTCGCGATTGGGTGGGCTTTGAAGTTCTTCGCCGTCAACTTGATCTAAACATGGGAACCATGCAGCTGGATGCCAACGGATTCTGGATTGATCCTATTGAAATCACTGCGGAAACTGTTCGCGGAACGATGTCGGGCGATGTGATTTCTGATGACGTCGCCCCCTCTAACACCATGCCGGAAACGATAAGGCCTCAGCCTGATGCAATAGTGGCTCCCATGTCGAATTCAGCCTCCTCGAATCGTCCAGGCCGTGGAAACAATTTCAAAAACGCTCAAGCGAACGCGCTGTCAACAATTCAGGGTGGCGGCATATATGACCGAAACATGCAACGCAGACCAACCGCCTTGCTGGCAGCCAAAAATGCGTCGCCCAGTATTCGCCTGAGCCAAAAAAATGAGATGACACTGAACTCGAAAGAGGACACTCAATTTAGACGCGTTAAAAACACGAATTACGATCTGCCTATTTCCCAGACAACGTCCAAAAAGAATTTGGCTTCTCAAACCGGGCGACTCCTCTCACCTGCAGCAAGTTCAAGTTCGACGACGCAACCGACTGAGGTTGAGAATGAGAGTTTCAAAAAGCCGATCACCAGCAACTCACTTTACAATTCAAACTTTGATTCCGATCGCAAACGTGGTTCACCGCATTTGATTCCACCATTTCGAAGAAACCGGTTTGAACCGATCAAGGACTCAAGCGAAAGAAAAATCCGGTATCAGGAAAACAGTTCTTCGCCTCCACGAATCGCGCCTTTTCCAGAAGCATTGAAGGAAAAAACGAAATATTGATCGCCGCAAGGTACTTGAGATTGTCCTACCGATCATTGACGAATTGACTGCAAACTGCTGTAATTCCTAATTCGCAATTTTTGCGAGCGGGATTCATCATTCAAAATTGGGTGGTCGATTTTCAGGAGCGAAAATCGAGCCGACAAGCCATGTTCACGGTCAAGGAAATTTTTTTTTCGATTCAGGGCGAAGGCGCTTTCGCCGGTCGTCCCGCCGTGTTCTGCCGTTTCACTGGCTGCAATCTTTGGTCAGGGCGTGAGCAAGATCGCGTTTCTGCGATTTGTAATTTCTGTGACACCGATTTTGTTGGCACCAATCAAGATGGTGGCAAGTTTTCAAAGGCAAGTGAACTCGCAACGGCGATTGATGCGAAATGGCCTTCGGAGCAACCCGGCAAGTATGTGATCTTCACCGGTGGTGAGCCTTTACTACAGTTGAACACTGAGCTGATCGATGCGGTAAAGGCCCTTGGCTTCGAGGCGTCATTGGAAACCAACGGAACCCTAGTCGCCCCTGCCGGGATCGACTGGATCACCGTAAGCCCCAAAATGGGGGCCGAGCTGGTTTTGAAAACAGGGCATGAATTAAAGCTGGTCTACCCGCAGGAAAATTGCGACCCTTCCGAATTTTTAGAATTGGAATTCCAACGGTTCTTTCTTCAACCGATGGACGGTCCATTGCAAAAAGAAAATACCGCCTTAGTGACTGATTACTGCAATGCGAATCCAGAATGGGAAATCAGTATCCAAACTCAGAAACTGATTTCCGTTCGATAAACACTCGGTGATGCAGAAGACCATTGCACCGCAGATGATGAACCGAGAAACGCCTCCGTCGTCAAAACTGCTTCAATACGATGTCGCAAATATCAATATCGCGAATGGAATCGGGAATTGCCAAATCATTTGAGGTCAACAATATGCCGCGTTGCGAATCATTAGAGACTGGGGCACCGTGTGATCCCTTAATCAGCGTTGCATCTAATGGCGTAGACATGTTGCTCATATCAAGGTGAAGCTCTACCGGGTCGTATCCAGGCTTGCGATGAATGTCGACAGTTCTCGCAAATCCGGGAGCCTTCGAATCATCAAGCCACCAATAATAAGCTTGCCAACTGTTCGGCTCCGAGATCAAAACAACCTCACCGCTGCGTTCGTGATTCATCCCGTACTTCTCACGTTCATCCAGCACAAGAACTTCGGAAATTCCAGATTGCCGGCTAAAAAGATCTTTTACTTTTTGAATTTTCGCTACGTCTGCATCCTTAACGAACACATGGGAGAACTGATGGTCCACCAAGGCCCACGCATCACTTTCGGCAAAATCAAGCTGCTCGCCATCATTTTCAATGACTTTCAGCATCCCGGCCTCGCGAAGTAGACGATTCGGATACGAAACGTGATCAACTTCGGTGATCACATACTCACTGACAACCATCCAACTGATCGGAGATTCGTACGCTTTTTCAAAGGTCGTTTTCATCTCGCCGATGACGCCATCTAACTCGCTTAATGCGGCAATCGCCAAATCGGAGTCAGGTCCCATTTTCTGAGCGGCGTAATCAAGATGTGGTAAGTAAATATAAAAAAAGTTCGGATGAAACCGTTGAGCACACGCACCGGCTGATTCCAAAATCCACTTCGTCGACTTAATATTCGCAATTGGTCCCCAAAAGTGTTTCAGCGGAAAGTGTCCAAATTCCGCCAATAAATCCCCGTAGAATTCCTGCGGTTTCGTGTAGCACCACAGATCTTCCGAGCCATCCGGCTGGTGTATTGGTGCCGGCATGCAAACGTAATCGGCACCGCAACCCTTGCTTAACATCGGAAACCATGCCGCAGACGTGATCGAGTCATCCTTTTGATGAAGCAAATCCCATATTTGCGGCTCTTGAATTTTTTCGTTCCAAGCGGTCCACATTTCGACTTTGTTGTCCTCCCGCCAAAAGAAACCGTTCGCCGTGACACCGTGCTCGTTCGGTAATTTCCCCGTCAGCATGTTGGCTTGTGCCGGCCAAGTCACCGCAGGAAAACTGTTCTCCAAAGTCGATTTTTGACCGCCAGCGACTAGCGATTTCAAATTAGGCATTTGCTCCAGGTCTTTGTCACGTAGCCCCGGAATGGTAAGTAAAACGACGTTTTTTTGCATTTTGAAAACCGCTGAGGAGTTGAATTTACGTTATTCTCGCGAATTGTTGCCCCGGCGAAAAGGACAGGTTAATTGAACCTTGCACAGCGTTTAATCGACCTATTGTCGTTCTGATTCCTCTGCATGCGAACCTTAGAATCACCGTCGAAGGATTTTCAGGAATCGTGTCGTTTTTCGGGTGTGGGATTCAAACGCTAGAGGAAGCCGGAGACTCAATGAGTCCCTTGTGTTTCCGCCGGCGGGTGATTCCGTATTGAAAATCAAACGACTGCAGGACAAATCCCATGGACCGATCCCCTTTTGGATCCATGCAAGTTAACATGATCATTCGCACAAGAAGAACTTTGCGGATCAGCATCGTATTACACTTGAAGAGTTGGGGTGAAATTTGAATCGTCGAAAAGTACTTAAAGCAATCGCGAGTATCGGGGTGGGAAGTGCCGTTTTTCATCGCGCCTTGGCGTCTCTAGCGCAGGACACCATCGAGATCACACCAGAAATGGTTAAGAAAGCGGAATGGATTTCGGGCTTGGAGCTTTCCGACGAAGAACGGAATGCAACTGCAAGCTCTCTTCAGCGAAAACTCGCGGGACTCGCAGAACTCCGGCAACTCCCAATTACCAACGATGTAGCGCCCGCGTTTACATTCCGAACGATTGCACCTGCACCAACACAACCGCAAAAAATTGACCGGACCCCAGAGGTCATCTCTAATCCGGACACGAAGCGCCCGGCAACGGACGAGGAGATCGCGTTTTTGCCTGTAAGTGCCTTGTCACGTCTGATCAAAAATCGCGAAGTCAGCTCCGTTGAGCTTACGAAGCTCTACTTGTCTCGTTTAAAAAAATACAACTCTCTGCTGAACTGTGTCGTGACGTTCACCGAAGAGTTAGCCATGAAGCAAGCGAGACGTGCTGATGCCGAAATCTCGGCAGGTAAATATCGTGGACCGCTACATGGGATTCCATGGGGAGCGAAAGACTTGATCGCCGTACCCGGCTACACCACAACCTGGGGCGCTCCTCAGTTTAAGGATCAACGATTCGATTATACGGCCACCGTGGCCAAGCGATTGGAGGAAGCTGGTGCGGTTCTCGTTGCCAAACTGACCCTGGGTGCAATCGCGATGGGTGATAGATGGTTTGGCGGAATGACACGCTGTCCGTGGAATTACCAGGTCGGCTCAAGTGGATCCTCTGCCGGCTCAGCGTCCGCCGCGGTTGCTGGATTGGTAGGATTTGCGATAGGGACGGAGACCCTGGGAAGCATTATTTCTCCCAGTCGACGCTGCGGAGCAACTGGACTTCGTCCGACATTTGGACGGGTTAGTCGATACGGATGCATGGCACTCTCCTGGACGATGGACAAGGTCGGCCCAATCACCCGAAGCGTCGAGGACTGTGCATTGGTGTTTGCCGCAATCCATGGTGCGGACGGGTTGGATCCAACAGCGGAATCACGTGAATTTGCCTGGCCCCCAAAAGTAGACCTCAAATCATTGACGGTTGGCTACACAAAAAGCCGCAGGTCAATCGATGATCGTGACGACATCAAAAAGCTCAAGTCACTCGGCGTCAAGCTAAAGGAAATTGAGATTCCAAGTCGTGAGAAAATGTCAGTACGAGCTCTAACGAGTGTGTTGGATGTTGAGGCTGCGACTGCTTTTGAAGACTTGACCCATGCCGGAAATCTCGAAGGACTTAATTCATGGGGCGGAACTTTCAGAACGGCTTCGTTTATCTCTGCGGTCGATTATGTTCGAGCAATGCGAGCGAGACGAATCCTGCAGGATGATTTTGAGGCAATGATGAAGACCGTCGACGTGCTGGTCAACGCCAATGACCTTGTTCATACCAACTTGACCGGTCACCCCAGCATCGCGCTGCCCGTCGGTTTTCGCGAAAGAGGCGACTTAAGGTTGCCGTTCTCCACAATTTTCACGGGGCAACTCAATCGAGAAACCGAAATGTTGGCGTTGGCGAAAGCCTATCAAGACCTGCACACAACGCACTTGGAAAAACCGCCGCTCGATCAGCAACTAAAACAAAAGGCTGATGACGCCGCAAAGGAAAAAGCCGAGGCTGCAGAAAAAGCAAATTCGAAAGGATCCGATTCGAACGATCAAGAATCGGATAAGTCAAAATAAAAAAATCATAGTCGACTCCGTTCGCGATTCGGTTTGTCAATCAACGATCTTGGGTGACTTACGCTGATCCCACCAACCACCTTTCGGTTTGTAATCTGAATTCAAAAACGCGGCATGTTGTTTTTCTCGATTTGGCATGCCGCGTTGTTGTTTTTGCTGCATTGATCTGGCGTAATTTTGTGGATCGTAATTTGGGTTCGGCGCCGGATTCCTGGCGCCGACATTACCTTGCCATTCTTTTATCGCGTTTAACATCGACGCCACCTTGGCCGGATAGGACTCTGCTAAATTGTTCTGTTCGCCAATGTCTTTCGCAACGTCATACAATTCGCTGCGGCCATCTTCCAGATAATAGATCAGTTTCATGTCGCCAGCCATCATCATTGCGGATGGTTCTCCGCCCTGATTCCCGTAATGTGGATAGTGCCAGAACAACGGTCGCTCTGGAATTTTCTTGCCTTTTAAAACAGGCACCAAGCTGATGCCGTCGATCGTTTGATTATCATTTGGTGCAATTCCAGCCATCTCAAGAATGGTTGGATAGAAATCCATACCGGTGGCCAGCACTTGAGTCGTTCCGCCGATGGTGACACCCGGCCACGAAATATAATACGGCTGCCGAATTCCACCTTCCCATTGACGCCCCTTTCCGCCGCGCATCGGCAAACAGGATGTTGCATACCCATCCCCCGATGAAACGCCACCATTGTCCGATGTAAAAATCACAACGGTATTTTCCGCCACACCAGATTTTTCGATCGCCTTCAAAACGAATCCGACTGAATCATCCATCGCTTCCATCATGCCTGCGTAAATTGGATGATCTTGCACCTGGCGGACTTCTTGCGTTCGATCCAGTAAAAACCGTGGATCCGTTCGAGCGACAAGGCCCAGTGTTTCGGCTTTGGCCTGATACTTTTTGAATCGACTTTCAGAACATTGAATCGGCCCATGAACCGAATAGAACGAGAGCATCGCAAAGAAAGGCTGATTCTCTTTAGCACTGGATTCGATAAATGCAGCTGTTTCTTTTCCAAGTCGAATCGGCAGCTCAGCACCAGGCGCATCGTCGGAAAGCTTCGGATTTCGATACGGCGAATGATATCCCCCCGGCGGCGTTCCAAAATGATAACCGCCAACATTCACATCATAGCCCTGCTCGGAAGGTGTAAAACCATCGCCGCCCAAATGCCATTTTCCAGCAAAAAAAGTTGTGTATCCGTTTTGCTTTAGTGCCTCAGCAATCGTCAGCTCCTTGAGTGGTAGCTCCGAAGCGTAGCTCGCCGGCAAAAGCTTGGTATTGCGACGCCATTTCTGAGGCTGATTTCCTCCGTTCAAAGAAATGTAATCAGTGATTCCGAGGCGAGCTGGCGTTTTACCGGTCTGAATCGCTGCCCGTGATGGGCTGCATACCTGACAAGCCGAATAGCCTCGCTCGAATCGCAGTGCTCTGCGCCCAATTGAATCGATGTTGGGTGTCTCATGAAATTGACTCCCTTCGATGCTCATGTCTTTCTTGCCCAAATCGTCGACAAGAATGAACACAAAGTTAAGCGGGGTCTGATCCTCCATTGCAGCACTAGCGCCCGGACACCCAACCGATAAAAAAACAGTAGCAATAAACAATTGAAATTTCAGTTTCATGGTCGGATGTCAAATAAAGAGTTTGATCGAGCGAACATTCTCAATCATAACATGGGCACCATCCTGTTTCGAGCGAGAACAATCGTGGTCGCACCGCTCCAATCCAACCTCGCATCCCCGCGAAACGAACACATTCTCTATCACCCGCCAAAATTTCCACGTTGCAAAAAAAAGCGACTTTGCATTGCAAAGTCGCTTGTGAAAAACCCGAATACAGTTGTTTCATTCGCCCGCCAACAAACACCTAAATATGGACTTTAAAATAGATGCATTACTGACTCATGAAGTGAGCAAAATAAAAAACTCCCTGCTGTGATCCAGTCACTAAAAGTCTGGCCGTGTGGGTGCTCCACCGCCTGGTCCACCACCACCGCGGCCTCCTGCACCACCGCGGCCTCCTGCACCACCACCGCGACCGCCGCGACCGCCTGCACCACCGCCTTGTCCACCGCCTTGGCCACCTCGACCACCTTGTGCACCGCGTCCCTGTGACATCTTCTCTGCCATCGCTTCGATTTCAGCTTTGTCCAACACGCCATCGTTGTTGGCGTCATTTGCCTTTAGGACAGATGCCATGCGGCCTTTGAGTTCATCCTTGCTAAGCTTGCCATCTTTGTTTTTGTCATAATTGCTCATCGCGAATTCAACCATTTGGTCTTTAGTCATTCCGCCACCTTGACCTCCACGTCCCCCCGGTCCGCCACCTTGACCACCACGTCCACCCGGTCCGCCACCTGGTCCGCCACCTGGTCCGCCACCTGGTCCGCCCGGTCCACCGCCAAGACCACCTGGTCCGCCCGGTCCACCACGTTGTGGTCGCAATTCATCTTCCGAAAGTTTTCCATCTTTATTTTTGTCAAGTTTCAACAGAGACCGAGCTGCATTCTTCAATTCGGCTTGAGATATTTCGCCGTCTTTGTTGCTGTCCAGTACTTCTTGCAGCGGATGCGGGGGCATTCGAAATCCGCCGGGGCCTCCTGGCCCGCCACCTTGTCCACCACGTCCGCCTTGGCCGAATCCGCCTGGCCCTCCAGGGCCGCCTCGTTGACCACCCTGTCCACCTTGACCACCGCGTCCACCCTGGCCAAACCCACCAGGGCCGCCACCTTGACCACCACGTCCACCACCAGGCGGTTGTGCAACTGCGGTTGTTGCGAATCCAATCGCAACGGCTAAGCCTAAAACAAAAATCCGGTTTTTCATGTTTTCCTCAATTTCAATCTGTTATTTGATTATTTAGTTCTTTTATCTTATCCGACAATTCGAAAAACCATACTAAATTGGCGTTTCAACGATTAAGTCATTCCTTTCTTCCGCGAGACCGTTCCGTCGCCATGTTTGACTCTCGGTCCGTTACGGGTGTCTCGGTTTTCCAATCGATGCCCAGTGAAATCCCCATTCGGATATGTGATCGATACTCTTTTAGGACCTCGTAATTCTTCGCCAAATCAACGAGTTTTGCCAGCGATTTCGCAAGATCAAATTCAGGCTTAAAGGTCGCCACAATATCACCTGACATCCCAAATTGACCTGGCTCAACGACAACAATACCGTTTTTAATCTTTTGCCCAGAAATGGTTTCCAACTCTTTGGCATCAGTCGTTGTGGCAAAAACATACTGCCCCGCGGTTTTGTCACCCCAAGCAAGTTTCAATGCACGCTTGGAAATTTGCTCTACCTTTTCGTCATCCTCACCAACGATAATTATCAGCTGGATCTTATCACACGACGCGACGTTCAACGCCAAATCAACATTCTTCATCAACGGGAGTTTTGTGTCGGAATATCGTTTGCTTTTCAATTTCCGTTCGGCGGACATTTTTTTGAGCCCATCCACAAAGCCACTCACACCGCGAAAAGCAAAATCTGGAGAACGACCGCTGCGGCCCAGCTTTGTCTTGCCATCAGAATCGAGCATCGCAAACACAGTGTTTTCTAGACTGCCCGACCGCCCTCGAAAAATCGTTTTTAGAAAATCGACTTCTTTTTGATCTTCATAGGTTGCCAAACGAATGCAAACGAAATCACGTGTTGCCAAAACCAACTCTTGATTAGACCAGTAACTACGGTCCATATTTTGCTTGCCGGGTCACCAGATTCCGGAGACGGCCTGGCAATGCGGCGCAGCCGATAGCAAGATAATTGGGCGCCCCGAGCGTTTCGCTTCGGCGAGGCCGCCGTCAAGCGTACCGTACCAAATCACTCTCTCTTGATCATCCGACTGAACAAAGTTCGCCATACTCGCGATCGCCAACAACGCGATCACGCACACCAACTTACGAGTCATCCAAAAATCCTCTGGAACAATTGTTTTATGAGTTTGAAACGTCAGCAAAAATTCGAAATTCACTGTTTAGACCGTAACTCTCTCCACATCTATTACGAGAAATACCCTTCGAATCCACCGCAAAACTAGTTTTTATCCTTGATTTGCCTGAAATGCAAAATAGACATCTCTTTTACGAGCTTTTTGTTGAACTATTGCGGGTAGAAAGCGTTTGTTGTGATCCGATTTTCTGGTAGTCTCGAACTACAGGAAAAACGTTGTGCAATTTTAATAATTCATTTGCCAGCCTCACTAAAACCCCACACTTGATTTTGCAGCCCGAGTATCACGATGAACAACAACTTCGCTAACGGTCTTTCTCGACGTCAAATGATCAAGGGAGCTGCTGCCGCTGGCATTCTCGGTTCACCTCTGATTTCGTCGGCGTCAAATCGCTCAGTTGAGTCACCTTTCCCTACGACCGAAGCGGACGCGGGAAAGTTGGTCACGGGTAAGGATAAACGATTAATTGTTTTGGTAAGTAACCCTGCCGTTTTGGAAACACCGCTCGCCCTTCTGAACGAAGGAGACCTCACGCCAGCGAAGTTACTTTTCGTGCGAAACAATCAACAGCCTGAGCGTATGGCAACGCTTGCAGGAATTGATCAACCCGGTTGGGATGTCAACATTGAAGGAAAAAAGACCACTCTTTCACAACTGCGCGATATGCCGCAGACCAGTGTTGAAATGGTCCTACAATGCTCTGGAAGCGGCCGATCACTTTACTCGCGAGATGCTCAAACCAAGGGGACACAGTGGGGACGTGGCGGGATGGGTTGCGTCAAATTTGGCGGTGTCATGCTTCACGAAGTCATAAACAAACTGGGCATCGATGTCATCGCCAAGCAAAAGTTCATGCTCGCTGAGGGAAAAGACGAAGCCTTGCCTGAAAAGGAAGACTTCTTACATACCTTGCCGACTGATCAGGTCCTCAAACGTTCTATGCTGGCGATTTCCATGAATGACCAACCGCTGCCCGGAATCCATGGCGGCCCCGTCCGTCTGATTACTCCGGGCGTGTACGGAACCATGCATATCAAATGGCTTGGAAAGTTGAAATTTGTTGGCGAGGAATCCACAAATTACAACCACGTGCCACGATATCGCGTTCCAAAATCACCTATCAAACCTGGAAGTGATTACAATTTCACGCTTGCTAACAGTTCTTACAACTGGGATATGAAGGTAAAAACAGTGGTGCTACATCCAACCGAAAACAGCAAGGTTTCGGCAGGAAAAATCAAGATACAGGGCGTCGCTTTCAATGATGGCTCAGCTCCTATTGAAACCGTTCTCGTCTCCATCGATCAAGGACGAACATGGATCAAATCTGCGTTGACGAAACCAGATGGCAAGTTCGCATGGACCCGCTTTGAAACTCAAGTCAATTTGCCGGCGGGCCAAGCTGAGATTTGGACTCGTGCGGTCGATGGACTTGGAAGAAGTCAACCACTCAACGGCTCGGTTGCTTGGAATCCACGTGGTTACGAGTGGAACGGTGTAGAGAAGATCAAAATCGAGGCTCTTTAAGCGAGGCTTTTGATCCGCCACCAATGGCAGCTCAAATTCCTGTGGTCACCAACGAAGTGCAGACGATCTCAAGTTTTGAAACATCGAATGTGAAGTCGAACTACGTATCCGTTAATTCGACATCAAGTAACCGATCAGATCCCGGCGTTGCTTTGCATCAAGTTCGTTCAGCAATCCTTCAGGCATTAGCGAATTTTTCGTTGGCTTGATCGCCTCAACATCGTTCCGATCAAGCGTGATTATCTTTTCTGCCGTTTGCAGCTCTACCACGTTCGTTGTCTGCTTGAGAATGACACCGGTCAAGGTTCTTCCATCGACCAAATTGATGATCGACGTTCGGAAACTTTCAGCTACTGACGAACTGGGATCAATAATATTTTCAAGCAAGTACCCCAAATCCTTGCGATTTCCCCCTGTTAAATCTGGGCCAATTTTTGCTCCCGATCCAAACAGCACATGGCAGTTTGCACACGATTTTTCAAATAGCTTTTGACCGTTGACACGATCGACGGTCACCATTTCCGATTTTGTGAGCAACGCCTTTAACTCGTCAATTGCTGCAAGCCGTTCCGTCGATGACTTTCGGATCGCGCCCCAAACGGCGACCAGTTTGTCTGAAAGTGATTCGTCACCATGGTTTTCGATTTGTCGAGCATGCCACGCCGTCACGTTCGCCTTGGCAATTCTCCCTTTTTCAACCGCCTTCAACAGCTGCATCGCCCAAATCGGGCGAGAAGTTAACGTATTTATCGCTGCAGATTGAGAATCTGGTTTTAGGTTGCTGAACTGATTGATGAGCTTGCCCGCAATTTTCGGATCGTCGCAAAACGAATAAGCCTGAATCACATAACGCCGAATTTCTTTCGCACCAAAACTGTTGTTCAGTAACTCAGTAAGTCCATCGGCTTTGTATTCAGCCAACGTTAAGATCGCTTGTCCTCGCATTCTTGGATCGGCACCGCTACTAGTAGCGATGCGACGGACCTGATCAAGCGACTGACCATCCCCAAATACGATCCCAATTTGATTGGCAAGTTTTTTCGAACGTTCGCTTAAAGCCAGTTTTCCAATCGCCTCCTCCCAACCGTTTGGCATGGTGACTTTACGGCGTCCCTTGAGTCCATCGGCAATTCCCGCCAAAACATTCTCCGTGTACTCGCCCGTCGATTTTTTTACCAGTAGCGCGATTTGGGATGCGATCGCTGGATCGTCAATCTCTTCGGTCAGGCGTCGAGCAATGAACCGGGTGACTTTCGGAATCCGACTCAACAGAGCCAAATCAACCGCTTCGGACGAACGCTTTGTCACCAGCGGTTCAATCGCATACCAAATCAAAAGTGGCTGATTGTTGTCGTCGGCGTCCTCGCTGAATTGCACTAACTCTCTGGCGACCTCCATTCGCTGCTGTGGTGTAAGTTTCGGCAATGTGGCGGCAATTTCGAGACGAACTCGGCTTGATAATACCGCAGCTAAACGGGATGTTCGCGTCGAAAAGTGATTGTGCGTCACTCGATTCTTCAACGCGACTCCATCACGAAGATGCCTAAAATAATCCACAGATTCACGGATATGGCGTGGGTCCTTTCCATCATAGTGAGGGGCAGCGAGTTCAATCGATTTTCTAATCGAATCACCTAAACCATCGACTGAATCTGATTCAAGCATCTTTGTGAGGTTAAAGAGGTACGGAAGATTGCTCGAACCATCCTCCCAGTCTCTAACTTCAGCATCAATCATGGCCCTCGCCAATGGGAATCGATCTTGATTCGATTTTGCCATCCGTGTTCGCAGCAGCATTGCCGCCTTCTCAAAATGCCAGCGATCTCTGAACGCCAATTTGATCAGCTCTTCATTTGATTTTTCGAATAAGTTCGGGGCCTTGGATGCCGTTTCTTTGTAATTGACTTTAAAAATCCGTCCGCTCGTCCGATGGACTCCATCATTCTCATGGCATTCGCCCGTATCTTGCCAGTCCAAAATATAAAACCCATGGTCGTGCGAGCGAACTAATTCAATGCCGCGAAACCAAGTATCTGACGTTTTCGCAAAGTCTTCGTTGTGCTTCGCGACAAATCCATTTCCCTTTCGCTCAATTCTGTCATTGTTAATCCGGTGCCCCAAAAGATTACATGTAAACGCGGTGTTGCGATACTTTTCCGGCCACACGTCATCGACGTAAAACATCAGACCACAATGTGCATGACCGCCACCGTATTTGTCCGTTTCCTTGGTGACGCCAATCTTTTTGGTGTCATGCCATGCCTCGCCGCCATCTTTGTTCCAATGGTAATGATCCGCCGTCTGACCAATCGTTTCATAGGTATATGGATTAAAATGCGAGCCATACATCCGGTCAAAGCGAGCCCCCGGAACGACATGCCAAAAATGCCCGATCACCGTGTTGATCATGAACAAGTTACCGTCTTTGTCGTAATCCATTCCCCACGGATTGGTCGTACCGTGTGCTACGACCTCGAATTTTTCATGAATCGGATGATAGCGCCAAACGCCGCAATTGATCGGTGTACGTTGTGACCGCGTCGCGCCCGGCGTCCCCACAAACGACGTCCCCATGATCCCGTGTCGGCCATACAGCCAACCATCGGGTCCCCACATCAATCCATTTACAATGTTGTGCCGAACCACGTTGTCATTCCAGCCATCCAGCAAAACCTGTGGCGGACCATCCGGGATATCGTCATGATTCCGGTCAGGAATAAAAAGAAGCTGAGGTGCACATAACACATAGACGCCATCAAATCCGATTTCTACGCTGGTCAAGCGAACGCCTTGATCCCAAAAAACGGTTCGCTCATCAAACTTGCCATCACCATCTTTATCCTCCAGAATTACAATGCGATCGCGTAAACTCAAATCGAAATTGACTTTTGATTCAGAATAGGTGTAATTCTCACAAACCCACAATCGTCCTTTGGCGTCGGTTGTCGCAGCGATTGGCTGCTGAATATCCGGTTCCGCTGCAAACAACGTCGCAGAGAAGCCCTCGGGAAGCTTTAGTGCCTCAAGCGATTGTTGAGGAGAGAGAAATCCCTCCGTTTTGGTTTCAGTATTGTAGATGGGTTTCGCATCAGTTTTCGAACCCAACTGGAGAACCTGCTTTCTACCGGTCTCTTGGGCAAAAACTGCAACGTGCAACAAGTGTGATACGAGGCACAAGATATGAAAAACTGACATTCGATTCATAGATTCAATTTTTTTCTGCAGGCAAGCAATTGGGGAAACTGATGGCTGGTCTATTTAGTTTACCGACCTCTATTTTTTTTCGTAGGCTTTGCAGCATTGCTGATCTTGTGCGGACCACCAAACGATTCGTCCGTCTGAATTCCGAAACGAATCATAACTGGAAAAGCAAATTCTTTTAGAAAAGCAGCATGGTTTTCATATAAGAGTTTCGCGTTTTTCGCCGAGACTGATTGCTTCCTGCCGTCCGACATGACAGTGCAAATGACTTTGCCCAATGGATCTTGAACCAATTGAAACATGGAGTTTGACTTTTGATCAGCGATCAAAATATTCAAGGACTGATCATTGCCCTCTGTCAGTGAAAGCGAAATATGGCCGGACTTTCGCTCACGCGCCGAATAAGAAAAGAACTCCGGTTTCGTTTTTGCGACTGAGCTACGCCCAGATCGGTCAACTTTCTTCATGGCCTGCAAATCAAGCTTCAAATAAAGGTGTGGTTGTTCGATTGCACGATTGATTTGACTGCGCCGGTACGATGACAGGTTGCCGTAGGAGTAATAATTGGGTTCGGTTTGCGGGGGAATCGCTGTTTGAATGTGCTCAAACAACACATGTTCATGCCTGGTCGTCGCAAGTGAAGAGTTGCCTCCCGTGCTCAACCAACGCTTCGGAAGGTTGGATTTTTCCATTTGATCTTGCACACGATTCACCAACGTCATGATGCTTTCACCGCCAAACTGATCCTTCCAGAACTCACGATCAAGCAACAATCGATCGCCTGAAAATGTAAGCGACAAAAGATTGGAAGTCGCTTCGGCCATTTGCGGAATATATCCAGAGACAGTCGCAAGCCCCTTCAATTCGCTGAGTTTTTCCGAAGTCGATCCTGTTGAATCTGACTTCGCAATCCATGCCGTCCATTTTGCCAAATCACTACCAAAATCCTGTTTGGTGACTTTGCTGAGTTGCGATGCAATTCGTGTTTTTTCGTTGTCATCTTTTGACTGGGAAAGCAACCAAACCAAATACTCTTTGTCGTTTTTCAAATCAGCTGACGTCACAAGGGAGACCAATTCGCGATCCGATTCGCTACTGTTCGCCTGTACCATCGCCTGCAACTTGGCACGGACCTCAACAGAGAACGATTCATTGGCGATGGCATTTCGAATAACGTCTTGCCAGTCCTTGTATTTGCCATTTAATTCCTTTGCCGCCGTTTCGCGCTCCGAGAATTTTTGCGATTCAAGGTTTGCAAACGCATTCTTAAAGTCAGAGATTCGCTGTTCTTCGACCGGTTTCAACAGATCCAACACATGGTCGCGAGTTACTGAGTTAAAACGAGTGGCTGGCGTCGCGATCCCATATTTTTTTAACATCGGTAAAAATTGGGTTTGGACAAAATCTGGGTGGTCCTTGCAGAAAGATTCGAAGGAATCCCCACGACCAGCAAACGATTGCAATCCGTTTGCCTCTTGAACCACAAAACCGGATTTCGATTGAACAATTTGAAGCAGGTAGGGATCGAGACCGCCACAAATCCGGATCAAAAACTCATCTTCTTTTTCTCCGTAAATCTCCATGACGCGATTGCGTCCGGTGATTTCGATGAACTCGCAAACGAAAGCATTCGGGTTCGGCTTGTTGCGTCCGAAGTTTTGCTCGCTCTTCTGAATCCGACCACCCATATTCTGGCCAGTAAAATACTGAGTCCAAAAATCGCCGCTTCCATGACCACCTCCGCCGCCAAAAGACTTCTTGCGAATCTCACGAAAGGCTGCATCGGCATCGGCGTAACTGGTTGGCAAGTCGAAAAACAACCGCGCGCCTTTGCGTTTGAGTCTAAGGATCTTCGCAAGATCCTTGCTAACATCGTCGATAGCGCCCTTCGTTTTGAGCGGATCGAATTCGCCATCTTTGGAGTCTGCGTTTCCCTTCGCCGCCTGAGCCTTTGCGCCTTTTCCTTTTTCAATTTCCACAGCATGATCGTGAGCATGATCATGAGCGTCCACAGCCTTTTTGGGGGCAGCTTTTGTGACGGCCTTCTTTTTTACAACGGCCTGTTTTTTCGTTTCCTGTTTTTTCTCCTGTCCAATCACTGACGAGGAAGCTGTGCCGAAAGAAAAAAACACAAATGCGTAAACGCATGCAAGCGAAATACGGATTAAGAGATTACGGAAGTATGAATTCGCTCGCATTAAGACACCCCAAAAAACTCAGCCACTGCCGATACTTTTGCTCGTTAATGACCGTTTCCGGCCAATCATCAATTTAAACGATTTCGCCCATGCTTGCATTGATATTAGGAAATTGATGTACCATCCAATTGGAAATCCATGTCATCAGCCGAGCATTAGCATGATAAGAGCAAAAATCCCAAACGGGATGCACCACGCGGCGAACCAATGAAATTTACCTTTTTGAATAAATGCCACCAGCCAAACAAGAGAAAAATAGCCGACAACAAACGACACGAAGGCCCCTAACAACAACAACCCAATACTTGCGTCGCCCGAACCGCTGGCGTTAACGCCTTCCTCCGAGCCGATCATGTCTTTCAACTCAAGCACCACCGCGCCTGCAATCACAGGTATGGCAAGCAGAAACGAAAATGTTCCAGCGGATTCGCGTTTCAAACCGAAAAGTTGACCGGCAAAAATCGTGGAACCGCTCCGGGAAATCCCTGGCAAGATTGCGAAGGCTTGAAAGATACCGATGAGCAGTGCTGTTGAGTAACCGGCGTCGGAATATTCGATGCCGTCTCGCTTGGGCAAAAAGTAACTTGCAATCAGTATCCCACCTGTGACCAACAACATGCTCGCTGCTATCCACGGATTAACCAAAATGGACTCGTGATATTTTTTCAAATAAAGCCCAATCACGACGGCTGGAATCGTTCCAACAATCAACAACGGAATCACACGGCGATCTTTTTCGAGCAA
>CAJQQR010000028.1 GCA_905480545.1 uncultured Pirellulaceae bacterium | reverse complement strand
CCGCCACCTCCATCGAATTCAGGCGGTCTCCCGAATTCAGTTGTAATGACCACCAACGTCGAATCCAAGATTTTGTGTTTCTCCAAATCATCGATCAACGTCGCAACTGATTGATCAAGTTGCTGGATCAAGATGTGTTGATTTTCTTGTCCTTCGTTATGTGTATCCCATCCGGTTCCGTTAATGAAATTCAGATTGAATCCGACTTCGATAAACCGGACTCCCGATTGGACCAAACGTCTTGCCAAGAGACATCTCTGTCCAAACTCGCCGCCATAAGAATTTCTCAGTTTACTGGACTCCGATGTCAAATCGAAATTTTTCATAAATTTCGGTCCGGCGAGTTTTAAGCCAGCCAAACTGTTTTCCAAATGGTCGTTGACCGTCGCTGAATTGGCTCGCCCGGATTGGTGGGTCGCAAGATTCTTTAAAAGTTGTTCACGCCGTGACATACGCTTCTGATCGACATCAACGGGCAGTCGCAAGCCAGAGGGCCCCGCTTTTGTGTCCGTTAAGTAAATGTATCCATGCTTGCTACCAAGAAAACCGGGCCCGCGGGTGGCGCTGGGGTATCCCATTAAGACGTATCCGGGAACGCCTGCAGATGTTGTCGGCCGTTCATGCACTACCATCGACCCAATACTCGGGTATTGTGTTGTACCGGTCGCTGGACGTCCAACATGCATTCGATTTGTCGCCGCCGCATGCTCATCAATAACATCGTGATGAACGGAGCGAACGATCACACCTTTATCAAGACGTGGAGCAAGATTTGGCAGGTGTTCGCAAACGTGTTGTCCATCAATGGCGGTTGCGATTTTACGATAAGCAGACCCAGGCTTTTTGCTTTTCTGTTTTGGGTCGCCAAGTCGTTTCGGATCGAACGTATCGACGTGACAGGCACCGCCACCTAACCAAATGAAGATACATGAATCCGCTTTGCCGCGTGGAACGTGCACCGGCGTGATCGGGTTGGTAGCAATGGAACTTGAAGTGGCAATTTCGCCCAATCCGAACTTCCCATACTCCTTGGGCTCTGAGGCCAAAATTTCGGACACGTTTTGAAGTAGTCCTGCCCCTGCTGCGATCGAGCCGGTTTTGGAAATGAATCTACGTCGATTTAGTTTCGCCATTGTTACTTGATCAATAGGAATTCAGGGGAGTTAATGAGCGTCCATACAAGATCTTCCATTCGCTCACGCCAGTCAGCCTGTAATTGACGGGTTGGGTGATCGCCACGACGAACCAGTCGCTCGATCTCTTGTTTGATCTTTGTCGCGTCCGGATGAAGATGATTGGACCAGGATACAGCCGACCGGAATTGTTGAGCATATATTGGAGCAGCGGAAGCTTCGGGGACAAGGCGATCGGCGAACCCAGCGTCGAGCAATGTTTTGACCGCTTCAGATTCCGGCGCCGTTGGTTTCCTGGAAAGAAGCTGCATATAAGTTCGAGCGGCCAACTCATTGACGTCGTTTGCGGTCACCGCAATTTCCGTGAGGGAGGAATCATCGGACAATTGAGTTGCGCGATGTGATGCGTCACCATTTGCCAGAACCAGTGGTTGAACCAATGTCTTTGATTGATCACGATCGGTGATCGGATTGGGGCGTGATTCTCGCCAGCCGTAGGCATTAAGAATATCGATAATCGATTGTGCTCGCGGTAATGCCAATGCCGGACGGTCCCGTTCATTTGCAAGCGATGTTAATTGCCAAGCCCGCCTTGGATTTCCGAGGTCTAGAAAAGTATCGGCGGGTCGGCGTCCCTCCTGATCGAATGTCACTCGTTCTGCGTCAAGGTTCTTCCCCACGACTGAAAAAAGTGAGTCAACAATTTGCTCGGCCGACATCGTTCGGATCTTTCGCCCCCCAAATGTTTTGAGTAATTTCGGATCGTCGGTAAACTTTCGCTGATAAGTATTTGAGTTCATGATGAAACGGATCAGATGTTTCGCGTCGTAGCCCGATCGAAGAAACTCAAGTGACAATCGATCCAACAGTTTTCGATTTCGAGGTTTCCCAAGCAAGAAATCGTCCGCAGAGTCAACGATTCCTACTCCGAACAGCCGCGTCCAAATTCGATTGGCCAGAACATCAGAAAACCGTTTGTTTTCCGGGCTGGTGATGATCTCGGAAAGTCGTCGCCGCGAATCGTCGGTGTCGGTCAAAGCATCGAACTTCAGGTCGGAATCAAATGGCCAGTTCGGTTTGACCGACTCACCCGGCTTCAATGTGACTTGTACGGCGGCAAACTCGGCTGCATTGGGTACAGTGCTGGATGCTGGGAGTTTGATCGGTTTGCGATTGAGCATCGCGGCCATTTCAAACAGGTCTTTTTGAAGAAAGTGATTATTGGGCGAGTCATGACATCGCGCACAAGTGAGGTCGATCCCTAAAAACGCACGCGAGAGCACGTTGGCTTTCGCAGCGGTCGGGACATCATTTTGAGTCGCGATCGAAAAACCGGCTGGTCCCCCTCCGTATTTACTTCCCTTCATACCAATTAACTCGGAAACGAATCGGTCCATTGGTTTGTTGTCCAAAAGCGATTCGTAAATCCAAAACCGAAACGGGCCGGTGTTGTTCAGTTTTGGTTTTAAGATTCCTGGATTTTCAGCTAAGACATCCTGCCAGTAAGAAACCCAGTGATCGGCGTAGCGATCGTCAAGCAAAAGTTGATCAATCCACTGCGATCGTTTGTCCGCTGCATCTGAATTGAGAAACGCGGCAAGTTGGTCATGTGACGGCGGAATTCCAATCGTGTCGAGAAAAGCTCGTCGAAGGAAAGTCGCATCGTCCGCGACATCAGTCGGTTTTAGCCCTTGTGAATTTAGCTCGACATTGAGAATCGAATCGATCGACTCGGCCAAAAGTTCCTTTCGTTTTTCTGCGATATACCTGCCACTTTGATGGCGTTCATTCCAAAACGGTTGGTCCAATTTCGAAAGTTTCTGACGCTGTTGTGTTTCCATTCTGGCAACGAATGATTGATATTGGGCGGAATGCTTTTTCCATTCGACGTATTTGACCGGCACCAACTGTTTTGCATTGGTCAGCAATGAAAAGTATTTGTCCCCGTTCTTTTTGATCGCAACGATCATTTCTCGCAGTTCATTGCGAAGCCCTTTTCCACCAACAAGTGTTTCAAAACGAAAGGTGTGGTAACCCGCACTCAAGTTGGTTTTAATCGTATCTTGTTTGTGTCCAGCGGGTGTCAAATAAACATATGGATCGTCGCTTGTTTCCATTTTAGGAACCGGTTCGTGGCCGCTTGCGTTACGCCCCATCATTGGTAGCGTTTTCACAACCCGATCGTCGATTAACAATGCGCTCGCGCTTTTCGCTCGAACTAAAATTTCATATTCGCCCGCAGGAAGTTTCATTTTTATCCGACCACGAACGAGGAACGTAGGTGTGCGATCAACAACGATTCCTGGTCGGGCGTATTTCTTGGGTAAACCGTCGAGGCCAAAATGATCCAATTGAAATCGTTGCTGCGATTGGAAAGATGGTAGAAACGGCGGGGACCGCTCAGGAACCTCTTCTACAATTTCGATCAGGACTTTGCCGTCGTCGAGCGCGATGTCATGTTCAATTGCGACAGGGATTTTCGGGGGAGCATTCGAAGCAATTTCGTTCAACTGGTTCGCGGGATATTTTCCGCGAATGATTTTGATATCACGCATCCAACCGAAATACGTTGACGCTGGATTGCCGTTTAGTGAAGATCCGATCCAGACTTCGTCATTGTCAACAATTGGTTTGTCGTTCGTTGGTCCGCCCATGTCCCATGAACCTGCTGTTCTTTTTCCATCGACGGTCGCAAACGCGGCATTGGCTTCCCCGAAATTATAATGCATCGCAACATGGTGCCATTGGCCGTCGACAGGAAATCCAAGTTTAGAGTTCCAGCGGTTGAAAGATTCTTTGCCTTTGTCATCAACGGATCGAAACAGAAAACTGACTTTGGCCTTGCCGTTAATTCCACGTAACCGAAGTGAATAGTTCTGATTGTCTTTGCTAAAGTTTTTATTTCCCGTGCGTCCTTTGCCGACGATATAAACCTGTTGCCCATTTTCAAGAGAAAGTGGTGCGACCCAAGCATGCATCGTGATCGCGGAACCATGCGGGAACTTTAGCTTTGGATCGTTGCCCGGCAACCTGAAATACGATGCACCATCAAAGAAGAAGGCGAGCGAGTCTGGTGTTTGGGTGGATTTGGGATCGCTACCAAGAAAACGTTTTACCACCGGCGCTCCGTCAGAGGCAACAATTAATGAATTGTCCGCTGCGAAATTTCTATTTTTAGAATCATGGGCGAGGTGCAGTACCGTTTCCTGCGCCCGGATCTGTGAGAAAAAAACGCAGGTCAGCAAAATGACCAAGCAGTTGGTTCGTGGAGGCATCGTCATGGGAATGAGTTTTCGGCCTTGCGATGAATAGTTGACTAACCTCAGTATAGATCATTTCAAGCGTCCAAGTGAACGGCGAACCTATGGAATCAAAAAGTCTTGATGCAGGTTGGAAATAGGCAATGGATGGATATGATAAAGCCGTGCGTGGTGAAATCATTAGGGTTCGCCAAGTCAACTGCTCCGAAATTTAAGCAAAGTGAATTTATGTCCGACAAAGTTGCAATCGTCACCGCTGCTGGAAGCGGTATGGGTGCGGACGTCGCGCGAAAACTGGCCAGTCTTGATTACAAGGTTGCGATCTTGTCTTCATCAGGAAAAGGTGAAGAGCTCGCAAAAGAATTGGGTGGCGTTGGTGTGACCGGTTCGAATCAGAATAATGCTGATTTGGAAAAGCTTGTTGCTGTAACGCTTGATTCGTTCGGGCGAATTGACGCCGTCGTAAACAGCGCCGGACATGGGCCCAAAGGTCCGCTTCTCGAGATCAGTGACGATGATTGGCACTTGGCCATGGATGTCTACTTCTTGAACGTTGTCCGCATGGCGAGACTGGTGACTCCGGTCATGCAAGAATCAGGCGGCGGAACGATTGTGAATATTTCAACATTCGCAGCGTTCGAACCAGAGCCTGCGTTTCCCACATCCGGGGCGATGCGCGCGGGCCTTGCCGCGTTCACGAAACTGTTTTCCGATCAATACGCACAATCAAACATCCGGATGAATAACGTACTGCCCGGTTTCATCGATAGTCTTCCTGAGAAAGAAGAGTTTCGAAAACGAATTCCACTGGGACGATATGGGACGACCGAAGAAATTGCCTCGACGGTTGCGTTCTTAGTCTCGGATGGCGCGCAATACATTACTGGACAAAACCTTCGTGTGGATGGTGGCATCACGCGATCTGTTTGAACGAGCTAATCTTTGCGCCTCAACATAAGCAACTCGAAATTGACTTCTGGTTTTAAGCTTGTTCTTCGGTTACGCTCAATCAACAAAGATTTCTTCTCGAACAAAAAACAAATGGACTTATTCATGAACCGTAACATCCCGCGTCGGACTTGGAATCTCATCGCAGTGCTTGCCGGGCTTTGGTTTGGCGTAGACGTGTATGGTCAGGACGAGAATCGCGTCGACGATCAGTTGTTGCCGACCGGTCGCTCGATTTCCCCAGCGGGGAAATCTTTGGAGTTTTCTGGACGGCCGGTTGATTTGGCGATTGGTGAAAACGGTAAGTTGTTGTTTGTAAAAGATCGAAATCATTTGCGGATTTTTTTGACCGGTCAGTTTCAAGAGGTGCATTCGGTTTCATTGCCGGGTGGTGCCTCGTTGTTCGGAATTTGCGTCGGAAAGGATTCGACGGTTTATGTGACCAATGCGAGTAACGCGGTCCATTGCTTTTCACCCAAAGCCAATGTGACCGAATCTGATCCGACTAAAGTTGCCAAGTCTTATTCATTGGCGAAATCAATCACGTTGCCTGTCAATTGTTTTCCATGTGGATTGGCGATGCACAGCGATAAGTTGTTTGTCGCGATGTCCAAAAAGAATCAAGTCGCGGTTGTCGATTTAAAAACGGACAAAGTTGCGAATGCGATCGACGTTGGCGTTGCACCGTTTGATGTGAAGGTATTTGGCAATGGCAAGTCACTGATTGTTTCCAATATCGGCGGACGCCGTGCGGTCACCAATGATAAAACCGCAAAGTCGGCTGGTACGGATACGGTTGTCGATAAGCGTGGGGTCGCGTCGACCGGTTCCGTTTCGATTGTCGATGTCGCAACCTCCAAATCGACCAAAGAAATCCCGGTTGGTTTGCATCCATCAGTGGTTGCTGTTTCGGACAAATTGGGTTTCGCGGTCGTGTGCAATACCAATCACGACACGATCACGAAAATTGTATTGGGGGACTTTTCATCGCAGACATTCAACATCAAACCTGATCGGAAACTGCCTTTCGGTTCGATGCCAAGCGCGGTGCTGATCGATGATGTGACGAAACGGCTCTATGTTGCGAACGCCGGAAATAACTGCATTTCGATTTTTGACATCGATCCAGAAAACGCAACGGTGAAAAACGTATTACCGCAACTGGGCCTGGTACCGACGGGCTGGTATCCGGCCGCGATTGCGAAAACGGACACATCACTTTTTGTCGCGAACATTAAAGGCATTGGAGCCCGAACGATTCGGCGCGATCCCGCAAAAGGAAGGAATTCACATGATCATCGTGGTACGGTTCAACAGATTGAGTTGGCTGGATTGTCGGATCAAGCGTCGTTGTCTGACTTTACGCGCAGCGTACAATCGAATTCAAAACTGCCTCAGATTCTTCGCTCAAATGAATTGACGCAGAACCCATCCGCCAAGCCTGTGCCGATCCCGAAGATGCTTGGTGAACCGAGTCTGTTCAAGCATGTGATTTATGTCATCAAGGAAAATCGAACGTTTGATCAAGTGTTCGGCGACATTAAAGGGGCTCGAGCAGAGCCAGCGTTATGTGTCTTTCCAGAAAAGATAACGCCGAATCACCATGCGTTGGCGAAGCGATTCGGAGTCCTCGATAATTACTATTGCAATGGTGTGTTATCTGCGGACGGTCATTCGTGGGCAACCGAAGGAAACGTGACACCGTATCTGGAACGGGCATTTGGCGGGTTTGCACGAAGCTATACCTTTGGTGACGATCCCATTACTTATTCGTCAAGCGGATTTATTTGGGATAAGATTTTGGGCGCCGGTCTTTCGTTCCGAAATTACGGAGAATTGGACTATGCAAAACCACCGACGGGAATGAAGTACCAAGAAATTTGGAAAGCGTATAGCGAGGGGAAGCCGATCGAGTTTTCGCAAACGATTGGGATTTCACGTTTGAAAGATTATTCGTGTCGCGATTATCCGGGATGGAATATGGTCATTCCTGACGTGCTTCGGATGGATCGCTTCTTGAAA
>CAJQQR010000027.1 GCA_905480545.1 uncultured Pirellulaceae bacterium | reverse complement strand
CGCCGCGCAACGTAGGTGGATCGAACGGATAAAAGCCTGCCAGAATTGCGTTGACCTGTCCGCTTTGAGACAACGCATACTTGGCAAATTCACGATTCGCTGCTGATCGTTTACTTTGAGCGTCCAGATCGAAGATCAGCGTAAGCGGACGGGTAATCGGATAATGCCCCAACAGGATTTCGTGTTCATCGCCTTCGATGACGGTCCCGTTGTTTCTCAATTTCAATCGGCGGACCGATTTATTACTGTATTTGTAGTCGGAAATTGCAATTGCTTGCGGATCTTTCCCAACCGCACGAACAACTTCCGCATTGGAACTCATCTCGCTTTCAGATTTTCGCACCGCGTGGAGATGAAAGAGGTAGGTCTCAACAAATTTTCGTGTACCGCTCTTCTTGTCTCGCCCCACTATGTGAATTGGTTTTTGCGAAAGCTCACCCGCGACACCGACTGCATCCCAGTTCACTTCGGCTCCAGAATCTTTTGCGCAGAACAAAGACACTAATTGCGGGTAGGTGATCACTTCCAAAGGATTACTCGCATGAACGAAAACACCCAACGGTTCCCGAGCGACCTGAATTGCCACGGGCTGCTTCAGGCCTGCAGCTTTCAACTTGGTAAGGTCATCAGTGGAAATTGGCCTGGAGAGCATTCCGATACTGGAGGGGTTCTTGGACAGTCTATCCACCACAGTTTCTGATCCTTCGGCGGAGATGATAAACGTTGACTCCTTATGGAATTTTTTAAAACCCCTCCCCCAGCTGTGGGCGAGCCCGTCCATGCTTGTCGAGCCGAAAATATCAATCTCGCCTGTTGCTGCTTTCGCTTCCGGCAAGTATGGGTCGATCGCATCCAGTAAAGCGCTGATTTCTTCCGTGGACAATTTTTTGTCCGCGCTGAATTGAGGTGCCGTTTTAACCGGATCCTTCGATACGACTTCCTGAGCAGGCATGGGCTGACAGAAAGCGATTACTAGAGGCATCGAGAAAAAACAGGCGATGCGAGTCAACAAAGTCATTAAGACCCTCCGTTTTGAAAACGTAATTTAAAATTAATAACCCATATGTTTTTTTACATCAATACCGATCCAATGCGGTTACATTGGCAGAACCGGTTCAGCAAAACCAAATACGGCGGCCTTGAATCTGATCGCCATTATCTTCAATGGAACGTTGTATTGGCGGAACTCGAATTTACAGAATCCGTTGGGTGCAATTTGGTAAGCAATGGCACACAACGAAAACGCCCCCGAAACCGAATCCAAAGAAAACAGACAACCAGTTACGTGATCACAAGCGTCAGGCACATAGACGGCATTACTTTTGAGTGCCGGAAAAGCGACGACATCACTTCGATTCTCCTGCAGCCTGTTGCGAAATAATAACCGATCAACATCGCCTACAGTAGAAAGATGTCTGTAACAAGCGGTACAGCAATACGGTTTTATGGACGTTTGAGAGTCGCCCCCTGCGATGCGTTCGAAACAAGTGAGACCTTCGCCGTGGGTGAAGTCAGCACAAACGGCGTGGAATTCCTATGGCCTAACTTCACGCTTGCCAACTCAACAAAAGGCCATGAAGACCAAGTCTCATACTGATGACTTGCAATCATTGCATCAACGCGACATCGAGCCGAGAGACCGCCCAAGTTTCGGAAAGTCAAATTTCTGCAAAATTGCCATCGTCATCCATGCGAGGATCCGAACCAAATCAGAAGGTACCAATCCGCCCCGAACTGTGTAAACGATAATCAAAGGCATTGATGCCAACTATCATTTTCATTTCATCGACTCAGCTATTGATTAACCGACGCCGACAGTTGCTTCGGAATTTCCAACGCCGGTTTTGAACTGGCAATATCGGTTTCGACTCCCATCTCGGCAAGGAGGACTTCTAGACCTTTATCAATGTCGCTGCCCAAGACTTCTTTGTAACGAATGACGCCCTTGGCATCGATCAAGTAAACAGTCGGCCAAGCTGAAACATTCCACTGAGCCGCAATATTACCCAATCGGCCACGTGGTCCATTCCAATAGTTTCGCCAAATCAGATTCTCTTCCTCGGCAGACTTTCGTGCGTAATCGAGTTTGCGATCCGAATTAACACCAATCAAAACGAACGGTTTTCCCGCAAGGTTTTTGACCAGGTCTCGCTCGTGCGGGTACATCGCTCGGCACGGCGGACACCATTGCCCCCAAAAATCGAGCATCACAATTTTGCCGCGATAATCGCTCAATTTAAATTCGATGTCATCGAAATCTTTTCCAACAATGTCCGGTGCAACCTGACCTACGTTTAAGTTTTCAAGTTCAAAGATTGGCCCTGTTACAATTTCACTGAATGGCCGACCACTTCGAGATTTAACATCACCCATGTTATCTCGAATTTCAATCATCATTTTCAGGAGATCTTTTCTCACTTCAGGTTTGCGATTGTAAATATATTGAACCTGGTCAGCTGGAAGCCGGTCTTCCAAAGCCTTGTTGTAGGCGATCGTGGAAGCAAACGTAGGGAACTGGTCAAAGTACTCGTAAAAGACATGAGTCGTCTGAGCCTTCACAGTTTCCGAATTCGCGATTTTGATCATCTTTCGCATCCAGTTCTCCAACTGCATACTCGGAATTTCTTCTAGATAACTTTCGCAGATCTTTTGCCATTGCACCCGCTCGCCATGGTTGTCCAGTACAAAATCCATCGCCGCGGGAAACTCTTTGGCATCCGTACGGTTGATCACGATTTGCATGGACGCTTCAAACGATGCATCGCTTTTGGGAAATTTTTTCGCAAGTGCGAGCAGCTCGCTGGTATACCAAGGCACAGGGTTGTTGGCGTCAAAGACTTTTTGTTTCTCGTCGTTGCTCTGGGCAGCAGCAATTAGCTCGTTAAGCTCCTCCGCCTTGGCTTTGAATTTGATATTCAGTTTTTCAAGACTCTCAGACGCCAATTTCGCCCGTTCTTCATCTGACAAATCGGCGACGAATGATTCTTTTGAAGTGATTGGGGTTGAAGACGTCACCGCGGAATCCGTTTCCTCACTTGATACGATTTGCGCCGTCGATGAACCAGCAGACGCTACAGACTTTTTCCCAGCCATTGACTTGATGTTGACGCCATCGACCCGTTGAGTGCAACCTGAACTGACAACAGTCGACAACGCGAGTAAAGCGATGGACAGAAAACCGAATGCAGAGTTATAGCGTTTCATGGCTTTGGGGCTTTTTGTAGAGAGTTAAATGCTTCTCGAATCCTCGATTTTAACGGAAAAGTCGATTCGCGTTCACCGGCAATCCATGCATTTGGCCAACTATTCTTCCAGTGAATTGGAGCCCTGTGTGACATACTGTGTCGCCTTGATGATCACGGCTGTTTGCCCTTGAGTCGATTCGAAATGCGGACTCATCGCAAGCACTTTCCCCTTCCCATATCGCGATTCGACCACCGCAGGAGCCCCAATCATCGTTCCCTTCTGAGGATCATAAATTCCGTTCTCGGAGCGAAAATAGGCCAACGTTCTGTACGGTGGAAGATGACGTTTGTCGTCCGGTGCGAAAATTGGACCGTTTTGATAGCGGATTGAATACGTTCCCTTGTCGCCTAAAACTTCTTTTGCAGAGCCAAGGACTTCGACATCAACATCTGCCGCACCACCGCGATACCACATCGACTTCCGGCCTTTGCCTGGAATATCGAACGATTCATTGAAGACTTTGGCATTCACCAGATGAAGTGACCATGAATAATCGGATGAGCAAAGATATGCTCCCGCACAAATTCCGATCACACCGCCGCCGTTTTTGGAAAACGCACGAATCTGCTTTCGCCCGGTCGCCCCAATTGCCGTTGCCTGTTTGCTACCTGAACCGCCCGGAAAGACCAACACGTCAAATTGATGAAGAATTTCCAACTTCATATCATTTGGACCAAGATGCACAACCGTTGTGTGTTCGTCCGTATCATAAATCGCAATCAGTTTTTTTGGACTCGCTCCTGCCCCATCAAAAACCCCCACCGAAATCGACTTCTGATCAGATTTATCGAAAGGCAATTTAGCCATCAAACGATCAACGCATGACTCGTTAATCATTCCGATTTTCTGTAGCGCCGCAGAGACCATTATTCGATGTTGGCGAGCTCTCGTTGAAATCGCTTGATTCTTGAAAGTTGTCTCAAAGATAAAGCTGTTTGCTCCCAGCATGATTCGGCAGGCACGTGCTAGACTTCCGTTCACCGGTCCTGACTTGTCGAGTAAATCAAATTGCCGATCCGTTTCGACTTCTTTGTTGACCGCGTTCAGAACGGACTTGGCAAAATCGGACTGATCGGGAAACGCAATGACGCTAGAGCCGACGGACTTCGGATTCAAGCAATGAAAGTCAAATCCTTCATGCAAATCGAAAACCCATTCGGGCTTCTGCGCTGCGATGAATTCCCAAATTGCGATCGCGATGGGAGTCAGTGGCGTGGCGTTTTTGGCTTTTTGGAAATTTCGGTTGAGATCTTTTTGCTTGGCATCGTTTCGGAAGGCTGGAAGCCATCGCGAATTTGCTACCAAACCGAGTCGATTTGCCTTGGGAATCACGACAAGTTTGCCCTTTGTTATCGGCCAAGTCCGAACCTGCTCCGCCGCGCGAAATCCGGCCGGTTCATTTCCGTGGATTCCTCCAACGACTAATACCGTGGGACCCGCAACCAGGGAATCTGTGATGTACCAAGGCGTCTCCCACTGGGTTCCGGGAGCAAGTTTGCCCGAGCTATACGTGGCCACCTGTGCCTGCAGACTTCCAGAACAGCAAACCAGCGTCATTGCGAAAGAAACAGCAAACGTCAGGAACGCCCCTCTAAATCGCAATTGGGAACGAAATTGGCATTCAAGGATCATGCTGGTTAAACCATATCGAGTTTAGTGCACTTGGAAAATTAACTTGCGCAATCAGCTGTCGGATTTGGGTTTGATTCGATCAACAGGTCTTCGCAACGGTTCATGTTACAATATGCATCCGAAAATCGACTACAGAATCGTGTTCACTTTCTTGAAATGAAATATGGAAATGGTTAATTCGCCACACAAAAAAACGTTTGCTTCGATCGTGATCAACTTGGTCGCAATCACATCTTTGAGTGGGCTCGGCAATCGATTCGCAACGGCTGAAAACGAAACGAATCACGCGCGACCCAACATTGTCTATATCATGGCGGACGACATGGGACTTGGTGATGTAAAATGTTTCGGCAAAGACAAAAGCAAGGCGGAAACACCCAACATCGATACACTCTCTCGAGATGGAATGATGTTTACCGATGCACATGCACCGGTCGCCCACTGCATTCCAACTCGCATCGCAATCATGACTGGACGTTATGCTTTCCGATTTAAACCGCCTACGCCAAGCGGGCCGTGGGGATTCTTGAATCCTCGGTTTGCCAAGACGCAGCATACCATTGGTTCGATGTTGCAATCGGTCGGTTATCATACCGGCTACGTTGGAAAGTGGCACTTGGGTGTGACCATGCAAACGACGGACGGAAAGAATCAGGGGCCCAAGAATGTCGATTACACCAAACCGCTTGCGCAAGGCCCGAATGACCATGGGTTTGATGAAAGCTTCATCTTGCCGGGATCACTCGATATGTTTCCCTATGTCTTTGCAAAAAACCACCATTGGGTTGGACCGGTCAACTCAAAAAAGGGGTGGAGCGCGTTCAATCGAATCGGTCCGGCAGCAGATGATTTTGAAGACTACAAAGTTCTTGATACTTTTTCGACCGAAGCTGAATCGTTTTTGGCCGATCGAGCAAAGGCACGGACTGATGGAGAATCTGAACCGTTCTTTCTTTACTTCTCGCTGACAGCTCCTCACACTCCAACAAGCCCCAGCCCGAAGTTTCGTGGCAAAAGCAAGCTTGGATTGTACGGCGACTTTTTGATGGAAACGGACGATTGTGTTGGTCGCATTTTGAAGGCACTTGACCGACACAAACTCGCCGAAAATACACTGGTCGTTTTCACATCGGATCATGGCGCCGCAGCTTATGCCGGCAACATTGCAAAAGCGACCGCAAATCAATTCGAAATAATGCAAGCACTGGGACATTTTTCCAGCGGAATTTATCGTGGCTTTAAGTTTTCAGCTTACGAAGGTGGCACACGAATCCCCTTGATTGTTCGCTGGCCCAACAAAATCAAACCTGCTTCCCAATGCCGATCGGTGGTTGGACTTCACGACATGATGGCGACGTTTGCCGAAGTTGCGGATGTCAGGCTTGATGAACGGCATGCTCCAGACTCGTTTAGTTTCGTCAACACATTGACGAACCCGGCGAAAAACGCAGAGCGAGAGTCGTTAATCTGCCGCTCGACGAACCACTTTACAATTCGCAAAGGTGATTGGAAATTGTTGCTTTGTCCCGGTTCTGGCTGCGGGGGAAATTATGGAAATTCACCACGTCGAAATGACGCCTGGAAAGATGCAGTAAAACAGTTTGGCAGATCGCCAAAACGGAGCGAAATCAGACAAGCTCCGTTTTGCCAACTTTTCAACCTAAAAAACGATCCAACCGAAAGCAAAAACCTCGCCGCTGAGCATCAAGCCAAGGTAAACGAATTGTCCGCAATACTTGATTCCGCAATGGCCAATGGTCGTACCACACCCGGTAAGAAACTTAAGAACGACCGACAATTCAATCCGTCGAATGACGTCCCTAAATTCGTTTGGGAGAAATAGCGAACAACACCAATTTGGAACACCCGACACGTCATTCTGCGTCTTTCTCAAAAGAGAATCAAATTACCCAATGTCCATAGCAGACTTTCAGAATGTCAACATTGCGGCAAGGGAGCACAAATCAAACCCCTACCCGTTTTACGCGTATCTTCGTGCTGAACATCCGGTCTATCCGGTGATCCTTCCTGACAAACGCACGATCTGGCTTGTGACACGGTACGACGATGTTGTTGCGGTTTTGAAAGACAATCGTTTCGTTAAGGACCCAGCAAATGTGCAACCTGGTTTTAAAACAGTCACTCAGCCATGGCTCCCGCGATTTGCCCTTCCGCTAACGCGTCACATGTTGAACAAGGACAAATCCGATCACACGCGGTTGCGAGGACTCGTGAACAAGGCGTTTTCTCCGCAGATGGTCGAAAAAATGAGGGACCGAATTCAGTTTGTCACCAGTGCGCTTCTGGCCATGTTAGTCGACAAGAAGCAATTCGATCTGATTACTGATTATGCCTTGCCCATTCCAACAACGGTCATTTCCGAAATGATGGGAGTTCCAGAAGCGGATCGCCACAAGTTTAACCGCTGGACAAACGCAGTCATGCAGGTGACGACAACAAGATGGGGAATGCTCAGGGCAATTCCAAACGTATGGGCATTTGTACGGTACATTCGCAAGTTTATTCGGATGCGGCGAATCCAACCTCAGGATGACTTGGTAAGCGAATTAGTAAAAGCCGAGGTCGGCGGCGAGCAACTTAATGACGACGAACTGGTTGGAATGGTTTTTCTCCTGTTAGTCGCTGGACATGAAACCACCGTAAACCTGATCGGTAACGGCATTTTGAGTTTGCTCCAACACCCCTCGCAAATGAACCTACTTCGAGACGATCCAATGCTCATTAAACCGGCCGTTGAGGAACTGCTTCGATTTGAAAGCCCTGTCGAAATGGGGACGGAACGATACGCGAGTGAAGATATTTCAATTGCTGGTGTCACCATCCCTGGCGGCTCATTGGTGGGTGTTGTTTTGGCTTCGGCCAATCGCGATGGAAACCAATTCAGCTCGGCTGACACCCTTGATATCCAACGTGAACCGAACAAGCACTTGGCGTTCGGGGTTGGAACCCATTATTGCACCGGTGCACCTTTGGCAAGAATGGAAGGTCAAATCGCCATCAATACACTCTTGCGAACGATTCCACATTTTCGATTGGGCATTCCACAGGAATCGCTTCGGTGGCGACCTGGACTTGTCACCCGTGGCCTTGCGGCATTACCCATCACGATCACATGATGAAGCATAGATATATGGCTACGGCTTTATCCGAAAAACCCAACTGAAACTACGCGGCTTGCCTCATGACTTTTCCGCTTTCCAATCGAATGACGTGATCGGCGTCATTTGCGATATTCTCATCATGCGTTACCATCACGATCGAAAGCTGTTCATCTTGATTGAGATTTCGCAGGAGCGTCATGATTTCTTCGCCGTTTTCACGATCGAGATTTCCGGTTGGCTCGTCGGCCAAGAGCAATTTCGGTTCGGCAATTAAAGACCGTGCTATCGCAACCCTTTGCATTTCGCCGCCAGACAACTCGCTGGGTTTGTGAGTCAGGCGATGACTGAGCCCGACCAATTCCAACAAATACGTCGCGCGTTCAATGTATTTTTTCTTGTTCATCCAGTAACGAAAAACGTTTTGCTCAATCATCTTGGGAACCAAGACATTTTCCAACGTGGTGAATTCTGGAAGCAGGTGATAGAACTGAAAAATAATTCCGATCGTCTGGTTGCGAAACCGGTCCCGTGCGCCGCGCGATAAGTTATCGATCCGGCGATCACCAAAATAGATTTCGCCTTGATCGGGCTCATCCAGTGTGGCGAGTAAATGGAGCAGCGTGCTTTTCCCTGAACCAGAATGACCAACGATCGCCGTCATCTGCCCCTCTGGAATTTCCAATCCAACGCCGCGAAGAACTGGAACTTCCAAATTCGATTTGCGATAGCTTTTGAAAATGCCCTTGGTCGTCAGAATTGATTGATGCGTCTGATGATCGATTGAATCGTTGTCGTCAGGATGAATAACTTTCACGATCGCTTTTTCTGAAAGAGCGGTAGGACGGTTCATTGATTTGTTTGACTAAAAGGGTTTTCGCCGAATGTTAAAAGTCCGTGGCGACAATTTTTGTTTATTCGTATCGAAGTGCTTCGACCGGGTGCAAACGGGACGCTCGGAATGACGGCAGAACACTGGCAAGGACAGCAATTAATGTTGCACCCAACGCGACGAAACAAACGGTCCAAAAATTCACAATGGTCGGAATTTCAGTGAAGTAATAAACCGTCGGATCGAAAACTTCTCGACCGGTCATCCATTCGATGCATCGCGCGACTTCATTGATTTTGGCGACAAAAATCAGCCCTAAGACGGTCCCGACACCGGAACCTACAACTCCCAATGAAAGCCCATAACTCAAAAAAATGCTTAATACGCCGCGGTTAGGTGCGCCAAGCGATTTGAGAATGCCGATATCTTTCGTTTTTTCAACCACAATCATGAAGAAGATGGCCAGAATTCCGAAACCAGCAACCGCAATAATCAAAAACAAAAGGATGTTGAGCAGCGTGATTTCCAGTTCAACGGCGGCAAGCATTGGGCGTTGCACATCTTCCCAGGTTTGGATTTGAAAACCATGAATCATCGGTGGAAACGTTGACGCTAATTCTTCACGAATTTGATCGAGATTGGTTCCGTCTTTGAATTTCATTTGAATACCGGTGACGGCCCGGTTGCCGTTCATATCCACCATCCCGCGAATCCGTTGCAATTCACTCAGGGGGAGAAAGGCAAATGACGCATCGTATTGATGCATCTTTGATTCGTAAAAATCGACCACCGTACAGATCGCACTTGCGGGTCGAAGATTTCCACCGGGACCGTTGGCGGCGGGTAGTGTGATTTGAACATCATCGCCGGGACGACAAAGAAAAATGTCTTGCACTTCATTGGTCTCTGGATTCCGCCCCTTTTGATGTGCAATGGCTAAGCCCAATACAATGCCAACATTATGCTCGGTCGACGGATCAAATTCATCACCGATTGGAGCCCGTTGACCGGAGTACGGGTCGACAGTCGACGGAATCTGATTGGTCTCGGGTGCATCAAGAACGACAATCGCGTCGTCCTCAGTGTTAAGCTCAGGAACCGAGTCTGGCAGTGGGGCAAAAACATCATCTCCGACTTGTTCGTCAATTCGCGGAATGACGACCTGCTCGACAGGTTTCTTCAAACCGTTTTGTTCACGGTAGAATTCCTCGTATTGCTTTTGAAGACGACGCTCAATTTCAACCTGCTCACGACGATGCGGCCATCCTGCGATTTCCATTCGCGCATCGTACCCAGTCTCTTTCAACTCGAAATTTGGATCGAGTCGATTTTGCTCGTTCAGTAGGTATTCTTTAAAATCACTCACCGAGGAATAAGTTTCATCGTCGATCCCTACCAACATGATTTGCTGGTTGATCATCTGTCCACGGAATTGAAAATTCAAAAGCGCAGGGCAGCGAACAATTGCGGTAGCTGATTCCAATCGTTCACCACAGATTTCGCGGATTCTGGCGATGTAGGCGCTCGAATTCGGTATGCCTTGGGCTTTTGCACTTTTAATTTCGACGTCAGAAAGCACGCCATGTAATCGATCACGCATTTCGTGAGTGAAGCCAGACATGACTGCGTTGACGACAATCAATGTCGCCACGCCAAGCGTGACGCTGATAATCGATGCCAATGCGATGTAGCGAGTTTTTAAATATCGCCATGCAAGCAGTAACTTATACATTGCCAATCCTTTGGCTTTGAATTCCAGAAATTTGAGTTCGAGATTGCCGTTACCAGCGGACAGCACTGTCAACTGATTGCGAATTGAAGAACGGACGTCGATCCGTTTGGATCATTCGCATGTTTGCAAACTCGAACAAAGTTATAGAATTTCGGTAAAGAAAACTCCATACTGATCCGAAACGATTCGCTTTGCGATTGCTAGCATGGGCTGCTGGCATATTAGCGACCCGTTATCCAACGCGGTGTGGCTCAAGCTAGACCGATCTACAATCAAAACCAAAGGCAATCCATTGCGTCTTCCATTCAGTCCGATCGTTACCGGGACGTTTCTAGCAATTCTGTTCCTTGTCTTTGCCTATTTTATGATGGGCGAAAATCAAACGCGGGATGATTGGGAAAAAGATAAAACGCAAAATGATTCAAAAATCACTGACGATGCGAAGAAGGACCCGCGTGCAAATAAAACGAGCACAGAAGGAAACAATAGAGCAGCGGAAACTAATCCATTGGGTGAAAAATCCGATAATGAACCCGGCGAACGACAGAACAGACTAGGAGCGACATTCTCCCTTGGTGTGAGCTTCGACGGTGGCCCGTTCAAAAACGGCCAAATTGTCGCCGGCCTGTTTGACAACTCGGCTAACTTCAGAAACCGCAAGTCACCGATTCAAAGCTGCTTTCTCAAGGTTGCTGGCAAAGATGAATATAAATGGGAGTTCAAAAACGTGCCGGCCGGCTCGTATGCTATTTCGGCTTACCTGGATGTGAACGAAAATTCAACGCTGGACAAAGGTGCGTTTGGCGTTCCGAAGGAGAAATACGGGTTTTCAAATAACGCTCGTGGGCGGTTGGGGCCACCCAGTTATCAAGCATGTACGTTTGAACTTGATAAAAGCAAAACATTGACAATTCTGCTTAAGTAAATCTTCGGAGTCCCATCAGAAAAATCCCCTCAAAAGAATCGATTCATCGATAACTCAGGAGGCATCAATTCACATCGTTAGAATCAACAACTGGGATTAGCTTGAAGGAATTGACGGAGTCGCGAAATGGGAGATCCTCGATTGAATTCAGAATGATTTTTGCCTCGTTCGGTGAGCTAGGGTTTGAGGATGTTGGCTGTGTTGCGGCCGTTGCCAACGAAATTGCAGTTGGATCCACATTCTTGATGTTCGAAACGAATTCGACTGGTTTTTCCAGGTCATTACTTTTCGAAAAACGGCTGTTTTCGGCTGGTGTAGGGCTCGATACAACAGCTTCTGCGGATGCATCGTCGGCTTGATACTCCGCCAAGCCCGGATCGCTCTGGGCCATGGGATTTACGTCCATGTCGGAAGGTTGCTCAGGCGTTTCAGCGAACCAAAGATCACGTTCGTACATCATTGCGTATCCGGACATGAAAAAATCGACCGGGAGTGGAAGGGGAAATCCACGATAATGCATGCGACGAACCGTGTTGCCATAAAAGTGGAACGGGCGATAAGGTCGCTCGAGGATGTCGACTGAATCGGTGTATTGGCGATCAATTCCGACTTTCAAAACACGTCCCGTCCATTGGGGTTGTTGCCCAAATGACGCATATTGACCGCAACTGAATGCCAAGAAGAAGGTTGCAAAAGCAATTCCGGTGGGCAAAGTCCGAGTTGTCATGTCTGATCCTTCCGTTGAGATTTTGAATCGCAGAAGTGTATCTCACACGTACAATTGACGGGTCGAATTCACCAAAATTTTGACGGTAAAATGTCCTCCAAAAGTAGAATCTATGTATTTTCTGCTTTATGATGACAACTACGGTCGCAGCCAATTTGCGAGTTCTTCTTCCGCTCATCCTCCCAGAGATGATTCGCCAAAATGCCCAATTCGAATCAGTGCAACACAAATCCTAATTGCGATGCCACTTCCATCGAACTAACCAATCCTCCATCCCAATCAAATGATTCTACGGCGTCCACGCGGCGAAGCTTCATCTCTAGGTCAGCGTTATCCGCGGTGGCTGTGGGAGGCTTCCATACGATGGCATCTGCTTCGGAATCAGTATCAGCCAATGACCAATTGGTTGCTGCTGTCATGGGCGTGAATGGTCGTGGAAGCGCTTTGGCAAAAGGGTTTTCACAGCAAAAAAATGTGGTTGTTTCTCACGTTTGCGACGTTGATTCGCGTGCGATCGCCAAGGGCAAAGCAGCGGTTAAACAAGTCACCGGAAAGGAAGCGGTCGGTGTCGCGGACTTTCGAAACGCACTTGATGACAAGTCGATCGATATCCTTATCGTCGCTGCTCCAAACCATTGGCATGCTCCCGCGTCAATGTTGGCGATTCAAGCCGGCAAACATGTCTACGTTGAGAAGCCATGTTCGCACACGCCTCGTGAGGGCGAATTATTGCTCGCCAATTCCATCAAACATAAAAAAGTTTGCACCATGGGCTCGCAACGCCGCAGCAATCCGGGACATGTGAAGGCGATTGAAAAAATCCATTCGGGCGCGATTGGAAATGTCATGTTTGCGAAATGCTGGTATGCAAACCGCCGTGGAGCCATTGGAACGGGTAAAGAAACGACAGCTCCAAGTTGGCTCGATTATAAAATGTGGCAAGGACCCTGCACCGACAAGCCGTTTAAGGACAATTTGGTGCATTACAATTGGCACTGGCATTGGCATTGGGGGAACGGTGAACTGGGTAACAATGGAGTGCATGCACTCGATGTTGCTCGGTGGGGCATGCAGGTCGACTATCCGACGCGAGTTGTTTCGGCCGGCGGACGGTATCGATTCGATGACGACCAGGAAACGGCCGATACACACGTGACCAGTTTCGAGTTTGAAAAAAAGTTGATGGTGTGGGAAGGATTAAGCTGGTCTCCCAAAGGGAATGAGCAAACTGGATTTGGTGTTGCATTCCACGGAGACAAAGGCACTTTAATTCTGGTCGATTCGAAATACTCCATATATGACATGAGAAACAAGTTGGTCGAAGAAGAAGCTTTCTCGATGAGCGATGCTCCACACTTCAGCGACTTTTTGAATTGCATACGCGAAGGGGGTAAACCGAACGCCGATATTTCGGAAGCGCATAAAAGCACACTGCTTTGCCACTTGGGAAATATTGCCCATCGAACCGGGCAATCCTTGAAAACCGATCCCACCAACGGTCATTTCAAAGACGATTCACTTTCGACCCATTGGTCAAAGGACTACCGAAAAGGTTGGGAACCGACCGTTTAAAACGGGTGCTTCAGGCTCGAAAAAAGAACCAAACTGAAATTGGGAGTGCGACTGAATCAGCGTCGTTCGTGTTTGGCAACGGATTAGAACTTGAACATTGGTTTCGTTCATATTCATTTCTGATGCGCAAGTTCCAATTCGATTTGCGACGCAACTCCCGTAGATCCGTCCAAGTCTACGCTAATTCAAAAGGCAAGTGCCCCGGGCAAAAGGCAAGTGTGAACTGCACCTCCGATAGGTGCCGAAATGACTGCCCGCATCATCTTTTTGAGAATCATTCATTCTCGATCCCGTGCAAATTCCATCCCGTCAAACGTCGTCGCGATTTAAGATTTTGCACCTTTTAAAAACCGATGTTCATTCGTGGGATGGAGCACTTGTCCGGGGGATGCTCTGATACAATGAAGGCATGTTCACCTTCAGTCGCCCAGCACAAATGATGCTTTTGAAAATAACAAAATCCATCTTGCTTCATCGAGTTTCGCTTTTTGCGGCAGCCTTGGCGGTTCTTTCGCCATCTCTCTCCAGAGATCTTTTCTCTGATGATCTGCTTCAATTCAACCGCGATATTCGCCCCATTCTTTCCAACAACTGTTTCGAATGCCATGGTTTCGACCCCAATAAACGCGAGGCAGGTTTAAGACTGGACACCGCCAATGGTGCCATTGCGGAACTGGATTCAGGAGATGGTCGGGCAATTGTTCCCGGGCGACCGAATGAAAGCAAATTGATTTCCCGGATCCTTTCACATGATTCTGATGAGCAAATGCCCCCTGCAGATTCGGGAAAATCGAAACTGACTCCAAAGGAGATCAAAACCCTGCAGACATGGATTCTTCAAGGCGCAAAGTATGAACGACACTGGTCGTTTGTTGCTCCCAAGTCGTCGCCGCAACCGAAGGTCCGGAATACCAAATGGGCGCGCAATAAGATCGATTACTTTGTCTTGGAGCGGCTTGAAAAAGAAAATCTTGATCCATCACCTGCCGCTGATCGACGCACCCTAATTCGTCGCGTTGCTTTGGATGTAACGGGGCTTCCGCCTACCCCATCTGAGATTAAACGATATCTCGACGATGATACCTCAGATGCATATCAGAGAATGGTTGATCGATATTTGAGTTCCCCCCGTTACGGCGAGCACCTCGCCCGGTATTGGCTCGATCTGGCACGTTATGCCGATACCAGTGGTTATCAATACGATCGCGAACGAACGATGTGGGTCTGGCGAGATTGGGTTATCAACGCCTACAACCAGAACATGCCTTTCAATCAATTTACGATTGAACAATTGGCTGGTGACCTACTACCTGATGCTCAGCCCCAACAAATTCTGGCCACTGGATTCAATCGAAATCATCCGATCACTATCGAAGGTGGTGTCATCGACGAAGAGTATCGCACCGAATATGTGATGGACCGGGTTGTAACTACCAGCACCGTCTGGATGGGACTGACCACGGGATGCGCTCGGTGTCACGATCATAAGTTTGACCCGATTTCTCAAAAGGAATTTTATTCACTTTTTGCATTTTTCAATCAGGTCCCGGAACGCGGACTCAATGGCTTTACGCCCAATCAAAAAATTGCGTCTCCTTTGGCCGAAATCCAATCTGCTGAATCCTTGGCGGAAATTGAAAATGTGAAACAGAAGTTGACGGAATGGAAAGCGTTCATCGCCGAACCTAACGAAGTGGAATCAGAAAAGTGGGCGACCTCAATTGCGAATTCGAAAGCTCGCGGCTGGGAAGTGTTGCAACCTGCTCAAATGAGTTCCAGTGGTGGATCACGATTGGAAAAACAAGCGGATCATTCCATCGTTGCAGGCGGCGCTAATCCTCAAAAAGATATCTACGAGATTTCTGCACAAACGGACCAGACGGAGATCACTGCCATTCGCCTGCAATGTTTGACGCATCCCTCACTTCCGGGCGGTGGTCCGGGTCGGCACAGCAATTCCAATTTTGTGCTCAGCGAATTTGAATTGGTCGCACAGTCTGTTGTTGATCCACAGAAAAAACAAACCATTCGATTCTCCAAAGCGACTGCGGATTATTCTCAAAACGGCTATAACATCGCAAACACGATTGACGGAAATATAGCCAACAATAACGGCTGGGCCGTTGATGGTCCTACTCGAAAACAGCCTGTAACGGCCCTGTTCTACGCGTCCCAACCATTTGGTTTTCAGGGCGGAACCCGCCTTCAGTTTCGTTTGCGGCATGAAGCGACTTTCGCCACCCACGGAATTGGACGATTGCGTTTGTCTTGCACCGTTGATGACCCAGCATCGATCGAATCAGGTGGTATTCCGGCAAGCATTCGCACGATCGCTGCGAAAGCAAAAGAAATCCGAACGCCAGCCGAAATCAAACAACTGGCGGCGAGTTATCAAACCGTGCTGGACGCGAGGAAAAAGTCTCTTGAGGCAGAACTTGCTCAGGTGATCGCGGCCAATTCGACAGCTTACCCCGCCACCATGGTGATGCAAGAACTCCCCAAACCTCGAACAACTCACGTGTTAAAACTTGGACAATACGATCGCAAGGGCGAAGTTGTTTTGGCGGACGTTCCTCAGGTCCTTCTTCCAATGTCTGAAACGGCCCCAGCCAATCGGCTTGGGTTGGCTCGCTGGCTGACCGATCCAAAGCATCCCTTAACGGCACGTGTCGCAGTGAATCGACATTGGCAACGACTATTCGGAACTGGACTGGTTAAAACTGCAGAAGATTTTGGAATGCAAGGTGAATGGCCCAGCCACCCTGAATTGCTTGATTCACTTGCCGTACACTTTTCCTCTTCTGGCTGGAATGTGAAAGCACTCCAACGCCTGATCTTGAATTCTGCAACTTATCGTCAAAGCGTCAAAGTCTCCACAATGTTGCTCGAAAAGGACCCAGAAAATCGCCTACTTGCACGGGGGCCCCGCTTTCGTCTGGATGCCGAACAAATCCGTGATCAGGCTCTGGCGGTCAGTGGATTACTGGTGGAAAAACTGGGAGGTCCCAGCGTCTATCCATACCAACCTGCCGGATTGTGGCTGGAATTGAACAACCGCCCCGGTTATTCGCGGGCCTATGCGGCATCCAAAGGCAATGGACTCTACCGTCGAAGCATGTACACGTTCTGGAAGCGAACAGTCCTGTCCCCAATGCTAACCACTTTCGACGCACCCGGCCGCGAGTTTTGTACTGTACGCCGATCCAAGACCAACACACCGCTTCAAGCTCTGTTGCTCCTTCAAGGCAAACAGTACGTCGAAGCATCACGGAATTTGGCCGAACGCATTCTAACGCGGGGTGGTGAAAGTTTTGAATCGCGAATTCGATTCGGTTTTGAGTTGGCGACTGCGCGAATGATTACCGAAAAAGAATCCGCCATTTTTGCCCGTGTTTATCACGAACGGTTGGCCTATTTTCAGAAAAACGTTTCTGCTGCTGAAAGCCTGCTCAAGATTGGTGACTCACCAAGCAACATCGAACTTGACATCTTCGAACATGCCGCGTGGACCGAAGTCTCGCGTTTGATCTTGAATCTGGACGAAACTGTAACAAAAGGCTAACGCGTTCATGGACCCCCGATCTGAATCCCAATTAATTGAAAACCGGCGGCAGTTTTTCGGACGAAGTACGACCGGCATCGGTTCATTGGCACTCGCTTCACTTTTGAATCCACAGCTGCTCACCGGCGCCGCCCCCTCAATGCCCAGCGGTATTCCTCGGTTGCCCGCATTTGCAGCCAAAGCCAAGCGGGTTATCTATCTTTTGCAATCCGGTGCCCCATCGCAAATGGAGTTATTCGATTACAAGCCAACGCTCAAGGCTCTGCATGGCAAGCCATTACCTGAGTCCGTTCGTGAAGGACAACGGTTGACCGGCATGACCGCCAGGCAAAAAACATTCCCGATCGTGAATCCGCCCTTCGCTTTCAAACAACATGGAAAAAGCGGAACGTGGATCAGTGACTTGCTCCCCCATTTGTCCAAAGTGGCCGATGATTTGTGCATTGTCAAATCAATGCACACCGAAGCCATTAACCACGATCCGGCTATTACCTTTTTTCAAACTGGCAATCAACAACCGGGTCGCCCCAGCATTGGATCGTGGTTCAGTTACGGTTTGGGTAGCGAAAATGAAGACCTACCGGCATTTGTCGTCTTGCTTTCCAAAAACTCATTTTACCAAGCCCAACCCATTTACTCTCGACTCTGGGGAAGCGGATTTCTTCCATCCAATCACCAGGGGGTTAAGCTTCGAAGCCAAGGCGATCCGGTGCTGTACCTGAACGACCCAGCAGGAAACGATCCGAATGGACGACGCAAGTCTTTGGACGCATTGGCCGAACTGAATCGCATTCGAGAAAGAGAGATCGGTGATCCAGAGATTCGCACACGCATCGCGGCTTATGAAATGGCGTATCGAATGCAAACTTCGGTTCCGGAACTAGCCGATCTATCAACCGAGTCGGAAAGCACATTCAAGCTTTATGGCGAGGAGGCCAAAATACCGGGAACACATGCCGCAAATTGTTTGATGGCACGCAGATTGGCCGAGCGAAATGTTCGCTTCATTCAGGTCTTCCACCGGGGATGGGACCACCATAGCAACCTCGCCAAGCATATCCCGGTGCTCAGCAAAGAAACCGATCAAGGCACCGCAGCGTTGATTACCGATTTAAAGCAACGCGGATTGCTCGACGACACACTTGTCATCTGGGGCGGCGAATTTGGTCGAACCGTCTATTCACAAGGTGGGATTGGAAATTACGGACGGGATCATCATCCACGATGCTTCTCAGTCTTTTTTGCCGGAGGTGGCGTCAAAGGTGGTATGTCCTACGGATCGACCGACGATTTTTGTTACAACATCGCAGAGAATCCCGTTCACGTACATGATTTCCATGCAACCATCCTACATCAAATGGGTGTGAATCACGAAAAATTGACCTATCGTTTTCAAGGTCGTGATTACCGACTGACCGATGTTCATGGAAACGTTGTCAAAGGAATTCTCGCTTGAAAATGTTTGCAAAAACGGGTCAGAACTTGTGTTCGAAATTCATTCGACGGTCAATCGTTCATGAACCGTGACGATGAAATCGTTTACGGCAATTTAGAGTCATCATCGCCTTCTTGTTTTTTCTTTACGTTCGCACCAATACCCGCACCGATTGCGGCCCCCATCGCAACACCAAGTGCTATGCCAGTGCCAGAGTTATCAAGGGCCGCCCCTAGCGCAACGCCGAAAGCCACACCCAAGGCCACACCAACTCCGGAATAGTGTTCAACGGGTTCTTGTATCGTGTCGGTTTTTCCCACCTGTTTCTCCGATGGTT
>CAJQQR010000026.1 GCA_905480545.1 uncultured Pirellulaceae bacterium | reverse complement strand
ACAGGAATTTTTGAATTCGCTTCAGAAAAAAGCATCGGTCAGAGTCAACGAATTCGAATCGACAAATAAGATTGCAGCAACACTGAATGCTGTTGATGAAAAGTCGGACCCGGCCAAGCCTCAGTCGTCCGAGGAATCAGATTTAGCAACCAACGCTTCCGGCAAGCAGTCCGCTGTCGATTCGAAAGGGTCTGCGATTGCTGCGGACGGAGATCCGGAGGCAGGTCCGACCGCTCCCAAGAGTTTTAAGCTCTCATCACCGACAGGAAATGGCACCGACATTTGGCTGGCGCTTCAAGAGGCGGTCGAAACAACCCAGGTTGCGTCGATTGTTCTGATTTCCGATGGTCAGGCGACCGGTGGAAACGATCCTTACAACATTGCGCGTGACGCGAAGAAAAAGGGAATTCCGATTTACACAGTTGGTGTTGGGGACCCCTATAAAACAAAAAACGTTTGGATAAAAGACATTGTGGTTCCGCCTCAGGCAGTAAACCCAGGCGATCCGTTTGATGTGTTGGGAATTATTGGATTTCAAAGGATTGATATCAAAAATATCAACGTCCAACTGGTTCGCCAGGAAATCATCGGCAACAACTTCGGTCCCGAAGAAGAGCCGATGACCAAGGTCGTCACTCTTCCCGACAAAACGGGGGAAGAGGATGAGCAAGGAATCGTCGAGGTTAAATTTCGACCTGCATTAACCAATCCTGGTAAATATCGCTACCAACTTCGTATCATGACCGAGATCCCGGACGAAGAAAAAACGGACGATAACATGCGGTTTTCTTCGGACGTTGAGGTGACGGACGAAAAAACACGTGTGCTGTTGATTTCAGGGGCACCGACATGGGAGTACCAGTTGGTTCAACGACTGCTTCAGCGTGACCCGACATATGAATTGAGTTGTTGGTTGCAATCGATGGACACGCAGCGGCAGCAGGAAGGTAACATATCGATCGATCGCTTGCCGGAAACGCTTCTGGAAATCAGTGAGTACAACGCGGTGATTATGATTGACCCTGATCCGCAACGAGACCTCGATAAGAACTTCTTTGATTTGCTCGAAAAATTCGTGGAGGAAAAGGCCGGCGGCGTCATGTTTATGGCCGGACCGAAGTATACCTCGATGGCGCTTTCGTTGAGTAAATCTGAGAACCTACGAAAGATTCTGCCTGTTGAATTCCCTGACGCGTCGGCTTCATTGATGGGGTTTGATGGCGCGGCTTCGACCTCAACCAAAATGGAAATCAATATTCCGAATATCAACAATCAGGTCATGCGGTTCTTTCAGGATCCCAACGAAAACCTGAATCAATGGCAAGCGATGCCGGGAGTTTATTGGAGTTATCCAGCGGCAAAGGCAACCCCGATCGCCAAGATTCTTATCGAGCACGGTGACATCACGTTAGCGGTTGATTCCGAAAGTCCGCGACCTTTGTTGGTTGCCGGACGCTATGGTTTGGGCAACACGCTTTACATGGGTTTCAATGGAACGTGGCGATGGCGTCGCGTTGGTAGACAAGCTCATTTCTTCGATGCGTTCTGGATCAATGTGGCCAAGTTCCTGGTTGCAAATCGTTCTTTGCAGGGCTCCAGTCGGGGAACCGTCGACACCGATCTGCCGAATTACGAAATTGGAACGCGAGTGTTTTTTCATGGAACGTTCCTTGATCCGCAGATGAAAAAATCCACTTTGCCGGCAATTTCGGCCGGTGTCTACGTCGGCGATGAAAAGATTGACACCATACAGTTCAAATACCAAGGTAGTCCGGGGGACTATGTGGCTGATTGGTTGGCCAGTCGAGTCGGTTCGGTTGATGTTCGTGCTGATATTGGCGGCGCGGTGGTGTCGACGACCGTCAAGATTGAACAGCCTCGCGCTGAAATGAAGTCAACAGCTCTTAATGCCTCGGTCTTGAAAGAGATTGCAAAAGAGTCAGGCGGTGAATACTTTTCGATTGATAATCTTGAGCAGTTGGCCGGCTTGGTTTATGCGTCCCCGCAACGAATCGAGCAATCGACTTCGCCGGAGCCGATTTGGGGTATGCCTGAGGTCAGACGCAGCTTTTTGTTAATGTGTTTTTTGCTGCCGTTTGTTTTGCTCACCACAGAATGGGCTTTACGAAAAGCCTTTAAGCTTTTGTAAACGGGAATGAACGCGGAGCGAATTGCCGGTTGCAATTCGGTTCAGGCATTTGAGAACTTGAGCAAATTTACTAAAAACTGAAATCGAACCACATGTCACACGCAGCAGATCGAAAAATTCCGGACATTGTCAAATCAAAGTTGACGGGATTACGTCTCAAGGTCGGTGCTTGGCTTATTGCAAACGCGATGGCAAGAATCATTCCGACAATTCTTGGATTGCTGGCTTTTATTTTTGTCGTCGATTGGTTTTTGGAAATGGACGTTCCGCAGCGCATCATCATGGCGGTGCTCGCGGTGGCTGCGATCCTGGTCGTTGTTTACTTTAAGATGTTCAGGCCTTTTAGCCAGCGTTTGTCGGATGATGCGCTGATTCTTGCCGTGGAAAAACAAAATGTTGAGCTGCGAGATGGCTTGATCAGTGCTGTGCAATTTGCACGTGACGTCGATATCAAACGGCAGGGAATTTCGCCCGCCATGGTGGAGGCGACGATCGAACATGGAATCGAGTCTGCGTCGAATGTCAACTTCGGGAGCGCGTTGAATGAGCGGCAGCATATGGTCAACATGTCGATATGCGGAGTGTCAGTTGTTCTGCTGGGCGCGTTTGTGTTTGGGATGCTGAACAATGACACCATGAAAGTCTTTGCGGATCGATTTTTCTTCTATGGAAAATCGGAGTATGCCCGGAGCACATATCTTGAATTTTATGACCCGGAGTCACAGATTCAGGAAGACGTTTTAAAGATATATCGCGGTCAAGATTGTAAGCTAATAGTGCATGTCCAAGAGGATAGCTTGGTCATGGTCGACAAGGTTCGAATGTTTTATCGCGACGATTCATCCAACTATTGGGTGCAAGAGGAGATGCGCCGGACCAATAGGTTCGGTGGTCGAGAATTCGAAATCGTTTACAAATCTGTCGCAGTGGATTTTGAAGTTCGTGCTCGAGGGGGAGACGGGCGGACCAAAACTCTTAAGGTTCAATTAGAAGAGCCTCCACAATTTAGTAACCTGGCAGCCGAGGTCGTATATCCTGCCTACACGGTTGAACTTCGGGCAGGCGATAGCGTTCGCGTTTTTGACCGCGAGCAAGTATTCAAGTTCTTGGGTCCCGATCCAGCAGCTGATGAATGCTGGAGTGAGGTAGCTGATGTAACGGACAACGGTGAAAAACTCGTCTCGTGGGGGTTAATCGATGCAGAGCAGCTGGCAACGGTGAAGTCCACGCATGAAGGGACCCCGGAAAAAAACTATGTTCAGATCGCTCGGCAATTGGACATGTTTACCGAATTGGAGTTTGCAGAAAAACTGTTGTCCGAACTGAAGATTAAAACGGTTCGGAGCGAATTGGACAGGAATATGTTGCGGGATGAAAGCGATTTGATCAGCAGTTTTGGTGGCAAGCTAACCGTGCTTGATGGATGCTCGATTCGTTTGACGGCGGAGTCCAATTGCGAGTTGGCTGTTGCAGAATTGATTCATAGTCAAATCGAAAAACCATTTGAACGGTCCGGTGAAATGGAGTACTCATTGCTGATTCCGGCCAACGAAGTCCGCAATGGGATTTACCAAATAAAGCTCCGTGATGAAACGATGAGAGAACCGCCCCGATCGGCATCGTTCGAAATTGATATCGCAGCAGATCAAACGCCTGAAGTCCGTGCGACATTAAAGGGTATATCCGGCTTGGTGCTTAATCGGGCGAAGCTTCCGTTTACGGTGACCGTAAGCGATGATTTTCAAACCGTTGATTTGTTTCTGCGTTATTCCTGGCAAGACGATACAGGGGAGCAAAAGAATTCGGGTGAGATCCACTTTGACGAGTACGAACCGGTACCAAGTTGGGATAACGACAAGGCGGATAACACCTTGAAGGTTTCGGAGATATTGCCGATTCAAAGCGGTGTATTTACAGAGCAGTTTTTTGATCTGGACACTTTGCCAAAAGATCAACGCATACCACCGGGGGCTGGGTTAAACATAGCAATCGTTGCGGTTGATAATGACAATGTGCCCGAAGCAAATATTGGTGTCTCAAAAGAGTTCTTGATTCGTGTGGTATCCGAGGAAGAATTCCTGGCGGATTTGTTGCGTCGGGAAAAAGAAGCGAGGCAGGAGTTGGAGTTGGTTTACAAGCGGCAACAGACAACACAAACCGATACCGAAGCGCTTTCGGTTGACGAGAAGACGGTCGATGAAACAGATGAGCAATTTCTTTCCGAAGTCAAAACGAAACTATCAGAGTATTCGCGAAATCAGCGTCTGCTCGGTGAAAACATTGAAGGCGTGATTAGCCGTATTGAAGACCTTCTCGTCGAAGGCATGAATAACAGAATTGATGAATCGACTGGCGAATTTGAAGATCGATATAGTGACAGAATTATTGGTCCGCTGCAGTCTATTACCGACGTCATGATCTTTGATTTAAAGGCGGCATTGGATTCTGCTCGTAGGGATGCCAATGACAACGAAAAACGTAACTTGCATTTGACGGAGGCTTCTGGAATTCAAACGAAGATTCTTGAAACTTTAGACTCCGTTTTGAAAGAACTGTCTATCAATCAGAGTTTTCAAGACGCGATCAACAGCTTGTTTGAAGCCAAAAAAGAAGAAGAAAAGCTTCGCAAGAAGACGGAAGATGAAAGCAAGAAGCTGATTAAGGGCGCTATTTCGGGCAATCCGGATGGTTCGGACAAACCTAAGAATGATAAGTAGTTGACCAATTGCCGCCATTTTGTCAGGAAAATGTCATCCAAGTGATATTATGCTTGGAATTGTCGTCAATTATTTGGTCTACTTGATTAATGGCGAAACATTAAGGTCGCCAAAAAGTTAATGTTTCAGTGAACCACCTAAGTTAGGCTGTGACCCGGTTCAGCCAATAATTCGAGATTCAATATGATTCGAAACAGTACCATTTTCGCTGTAATTGCTCTGTCTGCCTTTTTTGCGTCTACCAATTCGGCTCAAGACAAATCTGAAAAAAAAAGTGCGTTAGGTGTTCGTCAGGCTCAAATTGAGCGGACGATGGCGGATATCGAGCTGAAGTTTGCGACACTTGCCGATAAACTAGAGGCGACAGGCGTCGAAGCGGACGTGCAACAAGCCAAAAAACTTCGCATGGCTTTGCAGAAATCTGCGGAATTTCAAATTCGCCCTTTGATGGATAAGGTGACGGAATTGCTGAATTCGTCCCGTTTGGATGAGGCAAGTTCGGCGCAGGATCAGGTCATTGGCAAACTGGACGATTTAATCAAAGTCTTGCGGTCCGGTGGCGAAGACGACGCAAAGAAAAAGCAAGAGGAAATTGACAACCTTAAGAAGTTCAAGAAGGAATTGGAGAACATTCTTAAGGAACAGAAAGAGAGCGAGCAAGAGTCGAACAAAATTGCCAATAAAGATCAAACGCTTGATGGTTTGGATAAGCAGATTGCCAAGGTGAAGGATCTGATCGAGAAACAGAAAAAGGTAAACACGGAAACCGATTCCTCTGCGAATAAAGGCAGCAGCGCGTTGGATCGTGTTGCCAATCGTCAACATGATGTTCGGAAAGAAACCGAAAAAGTTGCCGAGGCCGTTAGCAAAACGGGTAACGCAAAGGTTGGCAAGATTGATGACAAAGAACCTAAAGGCGGAGAACCTAAAGACAAAGAACCTAAAGGCGGAGAACCTAAAGGCGGAGAACCTAAAGGCGGAGAACCTAAAGGCGGAGAACCTAAAGGCGGAGAACCCAAAGGCGGAGAACCCAAAGGCGGAGAACCCAAAGGCGGAGAACCCAAAGGCGGAGAACCCAAAGGTGGTGAACCCAAAGGCGGAGAACCCAAAGGTGGTGAACCCAAAGGTGGCCAGCCCAAGTCTGGTGATCAGAAGAAATCCGATCAAACCCGGCCCCCGGAAGCGGGTGAGAAGAATCTCAAGGAAGCTGCAAAGAATCAAAAGCAGGCGGAAGACAACCTTGCGAAAGGAAAGTCTACCGAAGCACAGCGTGAGGAGAAAAAGGCTCTCGATAATTTGAAGAAGGCACTGGCCGAGCTTGAAGGCGAGAAAAAACGTCTTGCTCAGCTTCCGAAAGAAGCCTTTGACAAGATGGCGAAGAAGCAAGAGTCCACCAAGAAGAAAACGGACCAGCTTGCGAAAGAAATGAAATCAGGTGATGCGAAAAAGGGTGGCGAAGGAAAGCCGGGTGAACCGAAAGACGGTAGCGCGGGAGAGCAAAAGCCCTCAGCACCTGGTCAGGAAAATGTTCAAAAAGCGAAGCAGTCGATGCAGAATGCACAGAAATCGCTTGAAGAACAGGATGCTGATTCAGCGAATCGGCAGCAGAAAGACGCCATTGATAAGCTGACCAAGGCTCTGGAAGATATTGAGGAGCGATTGAATCAATTGCGTGAAGAAACGCAGGAGGAAAAGCTGGCGAGGCTTGAGGCTCGATTCGCAGAGATGCTCGCAAAACAGCAGATAGCGTCGCTTAAAACGACTGAACTTGACCGCAAAAAGCGCAGTTTAAACCGCTTTAGCCGTGGTGATCGGTTGGCCTTAGCGAAGGTCAAAGGGATGGAAAAGGACATCGCAAGCTCTGCCCAAATGGCTTACGAAATTCTAATGGAAGATGGAACGAGTGCGATTTTCCCGGATATTGTGATTGAAATTAAGGAGGATTTGCTTAGGGTCTCCGGCATGATTGGGAAGCAAGAGGTCGGACGTTTGACGCAGATCATTCAAAAAGACATTGAAACCACCCTAGAGGAATTCCTCGATGCTCTGAAAAAACAGCGCCGTGAGAAAAAGGGCGGCGGCGGCGGAGGCGGCGGCGGTGGAGGTGGTGGTGGAAATCAGCCATTGCTCCCACCTTCTGCGGAACTTAAGATGCTGAGATCTGCTCAATTGAGGATCAACCGGCGAACCAAGAGTATCGATGAGATTCGTCCAAAGACTAGTAAGCCGTTGGGTGACTCGATGAAGGATGAGATAAACGGTTTGGCAAAGCGTCAATCTGAAATTTCCGAAATGACAATTCGTCTTATGGAAAAAGTTGGTCAATAACCCAAAAAGTGAACCTAATGATCCAGAATAATCTGATCGCAACATTGGCGTTGGGGCTTTGGGCTACAACGTCGTTTGGCACCATTGGCGCCGAGCAACCCAATAAACCTTCGGAAACGATCAATCGATTCCTGGAGGCTGTCGCAAAGAGTGATTCGGTAAGTGCTGATGTCAAAAAGGAAGTGGCATCGGTTGTTACTGAACTTCGTGACGATGAATTCTCCGTTGATGCTGCCATCACAGAAGGCTTGGCCCTCATTTATCCAAAGTTCACTGAAGCATTGGAATTGGTTGGCAATGACGAATCGAGCAAAGCAATCGCCGTGTTCCAAGATCTCGTGAAGAGCGAAGACAAGTTCCTCGCTGCCGAAGCGAAGTATTTTATCGCTCGAGCCTACGTGTATGACGAAAATTATGAAGATGCGCTGCCTGTCCTTACGGAATTCGAAAAGGAATTTGCTGTTGATTCCGTTCAAACCGGCAACGCGCTTTACTTAAAGGGTATCGCTTTGGCGAACACTTTGAGAAACAAAGAAGCTGTGCAAGCGTTGACGCAATTCATGAATGATTACCCAAATGCTTCAGAGCGGATGCGAGTTGGTGCGTTCCGTCAGCTGCAAATTGTGTCATCGATCAAAAAGGACACGCTTGGAGATATCTTTCAGCGGATGGAGTTTTCTCGTCGACGACTGAGTCTTGAAAGAACCGATCAAAACACCAAGATCGAGCAGGACAATATCGTCAAGATGTTAAATACAATGATCAAAAAGGCAGAAGATCAAGAGAAGAAGAGCAAAAGCAAAGGTGAAAAGCCGGGCGAAGAGCAAAAGCCGAGTGAAGGTGATGGCAAAAAAGAAGGCAAGGGTAAAAGCAATAACGGCAAGGGAAGTAAGAATCCAGACGGTTTTGCTAAACGAACGTTTGGCTCAGGTGACGCAAGTGATTGGAGTAAACTCCGTGACCGTGAGCGAGATCCTGCTTTCAACGCAATCAAGGAAAAATTTCCGGCTCGCTACAAAGAGTTGGTTGAAAAGTACTACAAGAGCTTCCAGAAAACTGGGGCCAAATAATTGAAATTATGTTTATAATGAAAGACGTAGAACCAGATTGGTCCTGCGTCTTTTTTTTTGTCAAAAAAGACGTTTGGATTCGGGGTTTTACTCTGCTTTCAGTTGTTTTTCACTATTGTGTTGCGAGCTAGACCAATGATCTTTCGATCGGTTGTATTTTCGATTTTTGTCCTGTTGCCAAGTGGGGTATACGGACAGAGTACTGAAGGCACAGCGGCTTCGGAATCTAGCGTGGTGACAACTGAATTGATCAAAGTTGATGGATCGAGGTTAAAAGCTGAAGGTGTGTCGATCGTCGATGGAAAAATTTCGACGCAGGATGGTCAGTTCGATATCAACGAATTTCGGCTGATCGACTTTTCGAAACCAGTCGGGGCATCGGTGTCACCCAAAGTGGTGATTGGACTTGTTGGGGGAGGAACGCTGCTGGCGAAGACTGTTCGCCTGAATGATGATGCCTTTGTTGCCGATAATGTTGCAGGCGAAATTAGCATTGGAGTAGAAGCTGTTACCCAAATTGTTTTCAAGCAAGAGCCGCTGTCACTTTTTGCCAACACCAAACCGAAATCGGATGTTGACCAGTTAATCGTGAAGATCAAAGGGAACTATCAAACAGTTTCCGGCATTGTTGAATCGATCAGCGAGAGTGAGATCAAGATTCTTTACGAGGAGGATTCGATCCAATTCAAAACCGAAGATGCGTATGGTTTGGTGCTTGCGCGTGATTTGGATCTTGAGGAGGCTGAAACGAACGGTGTCATTGTCTTAACGGACGGTTCTAAAGTGACGTGTATGCTAGACGAAATGGCGAACGACCAGGTCACGGCAACGATCGGCGAATTAACCGAGATAGTGTTGCCGCTGGTCGTTGTAAGCAAGATTGAAATTCGTTCGGACCGATTAGCGTTTCTATCAGATATTACACCGAAATCGGTTTCCGAAATTGAAGGTTCGGTTTTCAATAGACAATGGCGCAGCGACCTCAATATCCTCGGTGGTCCTCTCGTTTTGAGAGACCGCGTTACCAAAACGACTCGTGCTTACAGCAAAGGTTTAGGGACAAAATCCGGTATGAAGCTTCAATTCGACAACACTGGATTCGATCGGTTTGTCGCATTGCTTGGTATTGATGCGAGTACCAACGGAAATGGTGACTGCAAGGTGCTTGTTGTTGGCGATGGAAAGAAGCTTTTTGAAAGCCGAATTACCGGAAATGAGTCACCTAAAAAGCTTGATATTGAAATCAGTGGAATCGAATCGCTGGAGTTAAGCGTCGAGTTCGGAGATGATTTTCTCGATTTGTCAGACCACTTGAACTGGTGTGATGCCCGGTTTGTGAAAAACCCAAAGTAACTCAAATTAAAGGAATAGCCGATGAGGAATTTTTTTCAGTTCCTGATTGTGATGGGATTGCTTCAAATCCTCACTTCACAAGTCAGAGGCCAGGGAAAAGAGGTTTCGGACGAGGAGATGAAACTAATCCTTGCGGCAGAGAACGCCAGGATTGCCGCCGTCGATAAGGTCATCGGTTCGGTTGTTGCGATTTACGGTGACGTGCGGGGCGGCGGCGGATCGGGAGTGATTTTTGATCCAAGTGGCTTGGTTTTAACCAATCATCATGTGGTCGCAGGCGCGGGCGTTTCGGGTTGGGGAGGAATCGCCGACGGTAATCTCTATCGATGGCAGTTGGTCGGTACCGATCCTGGTGGTGATGTGGCGATCATACGCTTGATCGGTCGTGACGATTTCCCATTTTCTCCGCTGGGGAATTCTGACGAGGTTCGTGTTGGTGATTGGGCGATGGCAATGGGCAATCCATTCGTTCTCACGGAGGACCAAAAACCGACGGTGACTTTGGGAATTGTAAGCGGCGTTGAAAGGTATCAGCCTGGGGCGGGTGGAAACCAACTGGTTTATGGAAACTGTATTCAGGTTGACAGTTCTATTAATCCCGGGAATTCGGGAGGCCCACTTTTCAATATGCAAGGTGAAATCGTAGGGATCAATGGTCGCGGAAGCTTCTTGGCGCGCGGCCGTGTCAACGTGGGTTTAGGGTATGCAATATCATCAAATCAGTTGAAGAATTTTATTCCCGATTTAATGGCGACAAAGTTGGTCGAGCACGGAACGCTTGACGCACGATTTGCAAATCGTGGTGGAAAGGTTGTATGTGAGGCCTTCTATAACGAGGGAGTTGAGATCGTTAATCAAGGATTGGAACTGGGCGATGAGTTGCTCGAATTTGAAGGCTATCCAATCACTTCGAATGACCAGTTTACCAATTTGATTTCGACGCTGCCGGAAACTTGGCCAGCGCATGTTGTTTTCAAGAAAGCTGATGGAGAAATCAAAGACGTTAATATTCGATTGGTTGGTTTGCCATATAAAATGAAACCGCCGCGCGCACGCCCACCCGCGAAAAAAGGGGGAAAGAAAAAAGAACCTACGCCGGAACAAAAACGCGCTCTTGAAAAACAAAAGATGATGGCGAAAGTGCTCACGACCAAGGCCGGAACCATTCGCGACTTGAAGATGAATCGTGAGAATTGCAAAATTGTGACATCGCATATGAACCGGTCGTTGGTCTCAAGTTTGAATGCGGTTAGCGGAAAAACCATTGTCATTAACGACAAGATTTTGTCGGCTGATCAGGCACCGATTGGAACTCAAGTGATTCGAATTAGTTCAGACGGCAGGTTTCGAATTCAAATTACCGAAGAAGGAATTTCAAAAGAGTTTGTTTTTGACGGAACTGATTTTTGGAAGCAGGCGGAAAACGGTGAAATTCAAAAGTTGACCTTCTTGAGGGCTCGTTTGACGCCAGAAATTGTTCAGGTCGTCGCATATGCTGATTTGTTGAAGGAAAGCCCGTATGCAATTTTTGGCGACTTGCAGATCGATGGTGGAGACAAGTCTCAGAACTCGCCGTCATTTCGTCTGAAAACGATAGATGCGAAAAGTGACTGGTTTTATGTTTGGGCCACGATCTTTGACGAAAACGGTGACTTGGACATTCGCCTCTCAAAAGCCTCTGCAGACTTGAACGCCGATGGGACGTCGGGCGGTGTTTGTTTTACAGATTGGAATGACCACCAGGGGATCCATTTCCCTAATCGCCGAGATTTCATCGCAGGTCTGAATGAAACGTTGATCAAGAGTGCGGTTGCGGATCGAGTCGAGTTGGTTGATGGAATTGACGCTGATGTCTTTACAATTGCCAAGACACCTATCGAAGGAAAGTGATTAGCATGCGACACCATTTGAAGAGATCAATTGCCCACTGGATTATTTTAGTTGCATTGGCGGCAACGATTTTTGTGGGCGACGATTCGTTGGCCGACGAACGGCTGAATGGGTTCCTGAAAAAAGCGGTGGACATAGCCCAACCGAAAACAGTCAAGATCTTTGGTGCTTCGGTTGGTCGCGTTGAAGGTTATGGGACCGGAATTATCGTCTCCAACGACGGCCACATCATCACTGGAAATGGTGTTTACTTAAATGGATATAGCACGCGAGTTACGCTTAACAATGGCGAAACGTATCCCGTCAAAGTCATTCGTCGTGATTCCAATTTGCAATTGGCACTTCTAAAGATCGACGCAAGCACTCCGGATTTCTTTGAGCTTGGTGAAACACCCGCGGCCGAAAAAGGTGATTGGGTGATTGCGGTTAGCAATGCGTTCAAAGTTGCTGAACGTGCCGAGCCGCTTTCGGTAACCCTCGGAATTCTTTCGCTGGAGACCAAGATGACGGCGAAACGTCGGGGAACAGAAGTTATTTACGAAGGGCCTCTCTATCTCATCGATTGTATTACGAGTAACCCGGGTGCAGCCGGTGGCGCGGTCGTTACTGCAGATGGTGAGTTGGTTGGGATGATTGGGAAGCTAATCGAAAGCAAGGAGACCAACACGAGAATGAACTACGCCGTTCCGGAAAAACTCTTGGCTCGGTTTCTTGCCGGTAAACCATCCGAATCGACACAGGCAAGTACTTCTCCGAAAGGCAATTCAAAACCTGCTGATTTGGGAATTACGTTGTTTTCATTAGGTGGTCGAAAATCACCAGCTTTTGTTGACCGAGTGAGACGCGGTAGCGCTGCGAAAAAGGCGGGCATACGTTCCGACGATTTGATCGTTACATTGGCCGGACAGACGATTAGTAACTCCACTGACTACAAGAGTGTCTTGGCGACATTGATTCCCGGCGAGAAGACGGTGATCGTAGTGAAACGACGTAATTCGTTGGAACGATTTGACATCGTGCCGGATGAAAAAAAATAACTATTCTGACATGACTTGTTTGTGCACTGCCTTGATGCTCAGAGTATGAAATGGGACATCAACGAGTATTTGAACTGATAGCGGAAAGAATCGAGATGATGTTTGAACTAAGTCAAGCCGGTAAAAACAAGTCGGGGGTCTCGGTTGGTTCAAGTTTGATTCGTTTTCGAGGCCCAAGGCAGGATCGAGTTGCTGGATTTCCAGTATTCAAAACGATCGCATTGGGAGTTCTTGTTTTGGGTGTAATCCTTTCGACGTCTCTCACTCATTTGAATGCACAAGAGGATCAGCCCGATATTGGGCTTTCTGCTGGTATCTTGCTCGCGCCTAAGGCTTTTCGTGCAGCAACCAAAAAAGTCTTACCTTGCTTGGTCACCATTGAGTCGTTCGGGGGCGTCGGTGCCGTTCAGGGTAAAATTGGAGGGATTAGACGTCAGGGAGAAGGTAGCACAACGGGAATCATTGTCTCAAAAGACGGATATGTAATCACAAGCTCGTTTAACTTCATTCAAAAACCCCGCGTCATTACGTTGAAGACGTCTGATGGTTCGGCCTACTTGGCGAAGCCAATTGCCAACGACAACACACGTAAACTGACACTTCTGAAGATACAAAACGAGTCCAAAACGGGCGAAGCAAAGCCATTGAATCTGAACGTTGCAAAGTTCATGTCAGAAGAAGAGATCCGTGTCGGACAATGGGCCGTTACGGTGGGGATTGGTTTCGGGGATGTGAATCCTGCGATCTCGATTGGAATTGTAAGTGCCAAAAACCGTGGATTCGGTCGTGCAATACAAACCGATGCAAATGTAAGTCCAGCAAATTATGGTGGACCGATGATTGATGTCCAAGGTCGAATTATTGGCGTTTGCGTGCCGTTGAACCCAAAGTCATCGTCATTAGCTTCAGGGGTTGAGTGGTACGATTCTGGAATTGGATTTGCCATACCGCTTTATGACCAGTCGATCATTGAAAAGCTCAAGAAGGGAAAAGATATCAATAAAGCCTATCTAGGTATTCAGCCGAAGCCTGCAAAACTGGATGGGAGCGGGGTCAAAGTTGTGACCGTTGTAAAAGCATCACCCGCAGAAAAAGCCGGATTAAAAAAAGACGATGAAATTGTAAAGTTAGGCAAATACATCGTTCAGGATGTCAATCAATTCGGGACTTTGGTCGGCCGATTTGACTCTGATTCGAAAACGAAGATTACCTATCTGAGGGGTGGAAAGCCCATGACTTCCGAGCTTGCATTCACTGTCCCTCCAAAAGTCACGCCCACAAGACCAAACCCGGGAAGTCCAAAACTTTCGCCAGCGAAGAAAGAAGACAAAGGCAAGAAGGCCCAACCCAAAAAGAGTAATGCCGAAAACGAGAATGGAAAATAGTTTCCTCTCCAAACGAATTAGACTCTAAAAAAAACGAAACCTATGGCACGGCGAATGAGGGCAACACGACGGGGTTCTAAATCAAAATTTCAAATTTTGATCGATGTGTCGCGATTCGCTCTACCTCATACACCTGCAATATCGAGACATCAGGTTCTTTCAGTCCATTGATCAAAGCTTCGCATATTTCAAAGAGTTATCGTCGCGGCAGCAAGGACGTTTCTGCATTGCTTGACGTCTCCTTTGAACTGGGTGTTGGTGAAACGGTTTCGCTGTTGGGAAAATCAGGATCTGGTAAGACAACATTGTTAAATTTGCTTGCCGGGTTGGACCGGACAACCAGTGGGGATTTGGAAGTAGACGGAACGAATCTCACCCATTGCAGTCCGAGGGATGTAGATCAATTCCGCAGACAATCAATCGGAATTGTTTTCCAGCAATTTCGATTACTTCGACACCAAACTGCTTTGCAAAACGTTTGTCTGCCATTGATGATTAGTGGTGTTGGCTCTGCAAAGCGGACGGATCGTGCGAAGCAATGTCTGGATTTGGTAGGGCTCAGTGACCGCATGAGCCACAAACCGGCTGAAATGTCAGGTGGTGAACAACAACGCGTTGCGATAGCCCGAGCGATTGCAAATCAACCTAAAGTCTTGTTGGCCGATGAGCCCACAGGGAATCTTGATTCTGCGACTGCCGTTTCGATCATGGACTTGTTAATGCGAGTCAAAATAGAATCTGGCTCAACGATCATTCTTATCACCCATGATGAAGATCTGGCGAGTAAATACACCGACCGAATCATTCGCTTGGCCGATGGTAGATTGGTTAGCGATTCACAAAAAGCCGAGCAGCGGCATGCGTCGGCAGCGAATTTATTGCCGCCCTGTAATGAGGAGCGAACATGAAAATTGGCGACTTGTTTTGGCTGGGCTTGGAGAATATTCGGGTCCGAAAGCTGCGTACGGTTCTGAACTTGGTTGGGATTGTGTTGAGTAGCGTCCTTGTGATTTGCACTTTGTCCGCAACGAACGGTATCGCAATCGCTCTCGAAAAATTTGTTTCCCAATCCGATGCGGCATTACGATTTGAAGTTTTTCCCGATTTTGATCGGTCGGTTCAACCTCCTGAAGAAGTCCTGGCAATCAGTGAAGATGTTCCAGAGCGACGAAGGAAACGAATCCAAGAGCGATTGAAGTCAGATTGGCAGGAGAAGAATCTGCCAAGGCGATACTTGATTCCGACTGCGACGTTGGATGACTTAAACCGATCCGGAACAGTTGTTGATGTTCTTCCCAATATTCGAATGCAATGTGAAATGGCGGTCGATGAGAAGAATCGGCCCGTGGTCGTTGAGGGTGGTTCTCTTTTTGACAAGGGAGTGGAAAACCGAATCGTTGCTGGTGATTTTCTGAATGAGAAGAACATTAATGGAGTGCTGATTCACGAGTTTCTGGCGTTTGAATTGGGGTACGCGAGTGACGCTGATTTGAAACGGTTGATTGGACAGCGGATTGACCTGCGATTTCGGGAGTCTCGCAAAGAATTTTCTATTCTTGACGATGATTTTTTTCGGCTTTCGTTTTCAGATCAAGCCAAAATTTTGTCTGTCATGGATCAGGTTTTGGCTGGAACGAACTTGTCATCGATCGATCGCGATTCACTTGCATTGGCACGGGAGTATGCGGCGAATCGCCGAAAAAAACTGGTGGACGAAAACAATAAAACGACCTCTACAGCGGTTCCATCGACTACCGAATTAAGACAAGTAAAAGAACAAAAATTCACGATCGTCGGGGTGTTTCGAAACCGGGATCAGGAAGATCCGCGTACTCTTTTAAATAGGTTTTTTGGTGGTCGAGCCAATTTGATTGTTCACTATTCAAGACTTGAAAGTATCGATGGTCCGAACGCAAAATCAGGATTTAAATCGGCTTCGGTGTTTGTTCAAAACATTGCAAATCTACAGTCCGTCATTGAAGAAGCGGAGTCGAAGAACTTACGGACTGTGTCAGCCGCCGATTACATTCAACGAATTCACCGTGGTTTGGAGAGGGCAAAGTATACCGTTGGGGGCGTAGTGCTACTGATTATGGTTGTGTCGGCGATTGGGATTGCAAACACGATGTTTATCGCTTTGTTCGAACGGACCGAAGAGATCGGTATCATGAAAGCTGTTGGGGCCAGTAATGCGAACGTGATGTGGATGATTGTCTTCGAGTGTATCGTAACGGGACTGTTGGCAGGTGTCATATCGTTATTGATTGCATCAGTCGTGGCGATGATCGGCAACGGGTACCTACTGGATTATTTTGAGTCGCGGAGCAAAATCAAGCTTGATGGCCAGGTCTTTGTAATCAACCTCTCGATCTCCGCAATCGCATTTTTCCTTGCAGTCATGGTCACAACCGTCGCAGGGATTTGGCCCGCTTGGCGCGCGGCACGTTTGGACCCTGTCGTTGCAATGGGGCGAACGTAGTTCCGTTCAATCTTAGGTTCGTTACCTAGATCTGTTTTGTAGAAAAAGGTCAGTTTTGGATGATCAGATGTCATCAATTGCCAGCGAGTTTATAAACGGTAACATCTTTTTCGTATTCAAACAGGATTTGGAATTGATTTACTAGTCCATTCTGTTCAGACCGGAATTGATTCCATTCTTCAATCACAAAGCCGGCGACTATTGTTTGATGCTCGCTCTCTAGAAAAGCCTGTTTGATTTGATCGAAATCGTCTAGTTTGCGTTAATCCCATACATGGCAACCGTAAATAAATGCTGGATAAAGCCCGCTTTTTTCTGATCCAAGCTTTATTGAAATTCACGGAATCATCTTGATCAAATCGTTTTCCGTAGCATAGTTCGATGTAACGAGCGAAGGTAAGATCGTCGTGTCGGCCAATATTTCGGTACGTCGGAATGCTGATTCGCTTGATTGTTTTGCTCAAACCATCAATCGCAATAAGATTAGACGCTATGAGGAGAGTCCGTTCTAACATTGCTGGAGCAAGGGAAGCGTTTCCGTTTTTCTCTGCAAGATGGCGAGTTTTTTTGCCGCTACCATCGCAAGGTACGATGCGAAAATAGGATAATGGAAACTACGAATTTCATTTGGAAGGTCCTTCGCCAAATCCCAGCCCCTTTGTTTATGGACACCGAATTCTGCATCCGGAAATTGGGCCAAGATTAACGGTAAAAGTAAAACGACGACGGGGACATCGCGAATGCCGCTGATGCGAAGTTTGTTTATCAATAGCGACCAAAGAAAAAAATGCCATTCGAATGATGCCAGTTCAGCCAATTGTTCCATTGAAATCGACGACTTGAATGACTGTGGATTTGCCGTCCATTGGAAAGTAACCAAGGAAATAGTTCACTGGCATTAGGCAGAACAGCAGTATGAGTGCGACGAGACGCCATCTCAAATTGAAATTCGGTCTAGGCATCCAAGCGGTGGCAAATACAACCGATAGGAATAGCAAGAATGTTTGGTTTGCGAAGTTCATCCCACCCAGTCGATTCCGAATTCCAACATTTTGATCATGATCATTATGATATTGGTGAGTAGCGAAGTGGTTCGGATAAGTCGATTACAGGATCGATTGAAACGGGGCAAATATAAAATGAATCGCAGGGCGAGTGTTCAAGGCAACAGCCAACTTGCTAGCGATTGTATTCATTTCTAACGAGGGCTGCTGCTCCTCGGTTGGATGGGGATTGGAGGGAGTCGCATTTCAACGGGCGTCACGCGGTCTCGAAAGCTCATCAAACGAATGGGCCTGCTCAAGAAAAAAAACAGGCCGGAAAGAATCCGGCCTGTTGAGAATACTGGCTTCGAGAGAGAATTATTTTTTCAGGAACTTCGTATCGTCCTTGTATTCCTTCTCTTTCGATTTTTGTTTTTTCAATTCTTCAGCTCGCGATTTAGCTTCAGCACAGACTTTCTGCGCGAAAGAAATCTGCTTCAATGAGAAGTACTTCTCTGAGTAGCCACCGAATGATGAAACCACTTTGTCTTTAGAAGCAAGTTCTTCCCATGAAAGGCCATTCTCAAGGTGCCAAGCACAGGCCTGAGCAATGTCTCGGTGAATCTCGCCGTCTGCCATCATTTTTAGAACTTCAGCACTGGCTTCATTCTTTGCGAACGCTTCGATTGGTTTGATCTCGTATTTGACACGTGCATTCGGGTCTTTTTTGCCATGCTCCATGCAAACGATTGCGATCTGCAATCGACCTTCTTTGCCGGCTGGAATATTGAAAAGACCACCGCCGCCGCCGCCGCGACCACCACCGCCGCCGAAGCCACCGCCACCGCCGCCGAAGCCGCCGCCACCTTGGCCGCCGCCACCGCCACCGCCGAAGCCTTGGTTACCGCCGCCGCCTTGACCGCCACCGCCAAAGCCACCGCCACCTTGACCACCGCCACCAAGACCACCGCCACCACCACCAACTCCACCAACTTGAGCTAGAACTGGTACTCCGGCAAATGCTCCCGGCATTTTGATTGACAGCGGTTTGTTGCTGTTGTTCTTGACAATCAAGTTCGCTTTCTCAACGTTTGGTGCAATAACTTTGACCTCAATTTGGTCACTCTTCATTGCGTCAAACATCTCAACGACTTCGACACCATCAATTGGTGCTGTCGTCTTTGTGATTCGCCGAAGTTCCGTCGGTTTGTCGTCTGCGAACATTGGGGCAGCAACGACCGCCAACAAAGTGGCCGCCGCTAGGTTATTAAAAAACAATCGAGTAAGTTTCATCACTTCTCCTCTGAATTCCGGCGAAATACCGCCCGGTAGCCCCTGAGTTGGAACGATACTGGCTGACGTTCGTTTCACACGTGAATTGTATGATATTTCCGCAAGTAGTTCCTCTTAGAATAATCGGCTTTTCGCGGATTTCCAACAAAATTTTTCGGTTGGATAAGCTGGGAATAGCTGAATACCCATGCTTTCATCGTATTATTGCTGTAACCCCGACTACGGTTAAACTCGTTACCCGTCGTTTCGTGATTCTGAGGGCGGAAAATCACGGCCGATCAAAATTGAGCATTGCTACAAAAAAAGAGCCGTGAGGGGCACTCACGGCTCTTAAATGGAAGATAGATGGTCTTTGTTGATTACATCCAGTTCATTAGGCAGAATCGAACAACAAAACCTGCCGCGACGACGCTGACGATACTCATGAGCTTGATCAAAATATTTAGGCTAGGCCCACTGGTGTCCTTAAACGGATCGCCCACTGTGTCGCCTACCACGGCTGCTTTGTGTGCATCCGAACCTTTTGCGTGCTGTACCCCGTCTCTTTCAAGGTGTCCCGCTTCGATGTATTTTTTTGCGTTGTCCCATGCGCCACCAGCATTTGCCATGAAAATCGCGACGCAGAAACCACAAGTCAGTGTTCCCACCAAAAGGCCGATAACGCCTCCAACCCCCAAGAGCAATCCAGTCACGACAGGCGTGACCAGTCCCAAAAGCGATGGCAAAAGCATTTCTCGTTGAGCGGCCACGGTGCTGATTGCTACAGGACGAGAGTAATCGGGAGTCTCACTACCGTCGAGAATTCCTGGCTTTTCACGGAATTGCCGGCGAACTTCTTCTACCATTCCCTGCGCTGCACGTCCTACCGCCTGCATCGTCATTGCACAGAACACGAACGTCGCCATGCAGCCCAGGAAGATTCCCACGAGGACCATCGGATTCAACAGGGACGCATTGTAATACTGTGCAAAATCAGGAAGCGTTGCGTCCTTAATTTTTACTAACCTTGAGTTTGTGTCTGTCAAAATTGCCGTTTTGACTTTTTCATCACTGGTCTGGCTATCCATTTCAGTCCAAGTCACGATGTCTGATTCGATTTTTGTCGGTGTGATCGGATTGGACGGAATCTCTGCCCATTCCTTCCGGCGACTTTTCGATTGCATTCGCATCGCTTCGGGCATGATCAGGTAACCGGTGCTCTCAAAATCATCACCCTCTTTGGCGTCGGCATTTGCTCCAACATGAACGACGAAGCCGTCTGTGACCTTGTAGAGTCCCGGCTCAAGCGTCTCGGCAACGACTTGAGTTTCTATGCTTTCCGTCCAGCGGTCGTATCCAACACGAACTTGTTCGACATAAGCCGCCAACAGTGCCAACGCTGTCAACGCTGCCGATCCAATCGCAAACCCCTTTCCTGTCGCCGCAGTGGTGTTTCCAAGGCTGTCTAAAGCGTCCGTTCGTTCGCGAACAACCGGGTCTAATCCAGCCATTTCCGCGTTTCCACCGGCATTGTCGGCAATTGGACCGTAAGCGTCGGTCGCCAGCGTGATGCCGAGTGTGCTTAGCATGCCCACAGCTGCGATACCAATTCCGTACAATCCCAAGGAGTATGCGTCGATGTCGATAAAGTTCCATCCGTTGGCAAGTCCGAATGCAGCAAGAGTTGCACCACAAATAATTAGAATTGGAACCCAAACGCTTTTCATTCCATCGGCAATTCCGCCAATAATGACTGTTGCGGGTCCGGTAATCGCTTGGCCAGCGAGATTTTGAGTCGGAGAAAATTCATCGCTGGTTGCGTATTCAGTCCATTTACCGATCAACCAACCTGCGGCCAAACCGACGACGATACTGCAGCCAACACCAATTCCAATTTTCGTTCCAAGCAAACAAATGGAAAGAATGAATGCGAGAACAATCACTCCAACGGTTGCCATGTTGATTCCAAAACCAAGCACCCCAAGTAATGCTTTTTGACTGGCGTCTTCGCCTGCTTGAACGAGATAGATTCCGACAATCGAAATGATAGTTCCAAAGGCTGCCACCAATAGAGGCAAGAAGATCGCTTCGATCATTCCGATGTCTGCATTCGATGCAGCGGCAGCAACTCCCAGAGCCGCGGTTGCCAAGATTGAACCGCAATAACTTTCGTAAAGATCCGCGCCCATGCCGGCAACGTCACCAACATTGTCACCCACATTGTCGGCGATGGTCGCAGGGTTACGCGGGTCATCTTCCGGGATGTTCTTTTCGACCTTTCCGACCAAATCCGCTCCAACGTCGGCCGCTTTGGTAAAGATACCACCACCCACTCGAGCAAATAGTGCTTGGCTACTCGCACCCATCAGTGAGCAGAGCATTGTGTTAATGATCATTCCGGTTTCAAGGTCGCCATAGACAAAGCTGAGGACCAGATACCAGAAGGACATGTCCAGCATCCCAAGGCCGACCACGGTTAAACCCATTACAGCACCGCTTCGGAATGCTACTTGAAGTCCGTCATTTAATGAGGTTTGCGCACCCGCCGCAGTACGATTACTGGCCTGAGTTGCCGTTTTCATTCCAATAAAGCCGGCAAGCCCCGACCAAAAACCACCCGTTAAAAACGCAAGCCAAACCCACCGTTCCTGGACGCCAGCAATGCCGGCCCAAAGGAGCAGGAGTGCAACGATCACCATAAAGATAGACACGACCTTGTACTGCTGTTTTAGATAGGCGGTGGCACCTTCACGAACGAAACCGGCAATCTCTTGCATCCGATCGGTTCCTTCATCCGCCTCCTTCATGCCCGTATAAAACATGCGAGCTTGGATTAAAGCCGCAAATGATGCGGCTAAGACCAAGCCCCAATAAACCCACTCTAACGACATGCCACTTGAGTTGTCGCCGGATTCAGTCGACGTCGTCTCCTGTCCGAAAAGAGAACCACTGAAAAATATCGTGGCACAAAAAATGAGCGTGAAGACCACCAACCCAAGACGAAATAAGCCGTTGCGGCCCTTGTTTGACCCGAATGCGCGAAACATTAATCGATCCGTAAGAAGCAATGTTACCGATAAAAACTGCAAACACGGCAAGGTTTAATCACTTTTACGACAGCATTGATTTATGCATGAAAAGATGACTTAAACGCCGTTAGCACTACTTACTGTCGAGTGCCACTCCGTTGCGCGTGTTGTTTATTTTTGAAACGCGGAGTTTAACGGTGTTTGTTAAGGTTTTCAACCGGATGCGACAATTCGGCACACCATTTTCCGTTTACGGTTGAACTGTTCGACTTTAGCCATGCTTCGCTTGTTGCCTATTTTCGCATTTGTCCTGCTGTGATAACAAACAATTGGGGAGATCCGAGCGAAAAACAGTTGGAGAGAACCAAGCGAATACTGCTTATGAACTGCCAGCCGCATTTAATACGAGTAATCATCTCCAACCCGCTTGTTGAAAATGAATGTTCACAAATCGCAAACGGTCTCCCGCCCGCCTCTTTCGTTCTTCCTGTCCCGAGTGCAGGAGAAAAACGCTAGATTGCCAAGCGGCGACTAGCTGTCAAACCACTTCTTGATTTGATGTACGGTGACCGACCGTCCTGCCCGAGCAATGGATGTAGTGAGGGGGATTTCTTTTGGGCAAACGGCAACACAATTCTGTGCGTTGCCACACATCTGGATGCCGCCTTGATCGGTCAAGGCGTCTAAGCGTTCGGCTTTGCTAAATTTCCCAGTTGGATTGTCATTGAAGAGCATTGCTTGATTAATTGCGTGAGCGCCAATAAATCCTGCAGCGTTGGCTTCTTCCTGTCTCTTCTCGAAATCCGCGTCAGACTCCCCGTCTTCTCGTAGGACTTCGATTTTCGTGTATTGAGGGCAGGCCTCCAAGCAGCATCCGCAGGTCATGCACTGACTTAGTGGATACGATTTCTCTTGGTCGGCTCGAGACTGTTTTTCGCCAGCTCCCATGTCGACGTAGCTATCCACCGGCACCCATGCCTTGACCTTTTGCAGGGCTTGGAAAGCGCGTTTTCGAGAGACGACCAGATCCCGCTCAACAGGGAATTTGGACATTGGTTCAAGTGTGATTTCGTCGGGCTGATCTCTCAGGAGTTTCGCCACCAGCGCTGAGCACGATTGACGCACTCTGCCGTTGATGACCATGGTGCATGATCCGCAAACCTCTTCGAGGCAGCCGCAGTCCCAAGCCACGGGGGCGACACCTTTTCCGTCGGCTGTTTTTGCGTTCGCTGCAATCCGCTGTAATACGCTGATCACATTCATGTTCTCTTCGTATTCAACTTGGTGTGTTTCCCAATATGATGGTTTGCCGGGACCATCTTGTCGTTTGATTTTTACTCGAAACCGAACGGGGGTAACGTCGTCGTTGTTTGCGTTGGCGATCATGGCAAAGCTCTTAATAAAAAGTGGTTCTAAATATGACGGCTGTTAAATCGAAGAAGTGTAGTCTGATCAAATCAAGCAACGGGTTGAGGCGATTTTTCACCAGTTGCGTTCCCGACAGCCGCTTTTCTCTGGCGTTCCTTCCAAACTTCGTCGATGACTTCTGCGCCGACCAGGCCGTAAAGCCGCGGTCGAGGTGGGATGCTGGAGGTATCGATCGCTTCGTAGGTGATCTTCGGTTCACCCGTGGTGAGATCGGCAACGGTCGTCTTTAACCATTTGTCGATATTTGCTTGGAATTTGTCACACCATTTCTCCGCCTCTTGTCGGCGTCCTGCATCGTCGGTCGATTGCAGAGGTGGCATCGCGAAATCCGGTTTGTAGTGCGCGCCGCGACATTCGTCCCTTTGCAGTGCACCTTTCACAAGAGCCTTTGCTAGTGGGAACATGTCGATCAATGACTTGGTGAACACGACGTTTTGGTTTGTCCACGAGCCAGTGTCCGCCAGCGATGATTTATTCGCCCGTTCCGCAAGGTCGCAGACGGTTTCATAAGCTTTTTCAAGCTGTTCATTTCGACGAACAACCGTAGCAGCCTTGGTCATGACGTCACCCAACTCACGATGAATCATGTACGGATTCTCACCGCCAGTCTGGCTCAACAAGCTCTCATGCCGTTCTTTGTGTTTGGCAATCTCATCGTTGCAAAGCGAGGTTGTTTTGTCCTCACCTAGGCCCTTGGATGAACTTAAATAATTGAGGACACCTGGAGCGGTAAACAGTCCGGAGAAGATGCAGCTCAGTAGTGAATTGGCGCCCAGTCGGTTTGCACCGTGATACTGATAATCGCACTCACCAATTGCAAAAAGTCCGGGAACATTGGTTTGCTGATTGCGAGGCGATCCTGCAACCAAGCCACCGTCAGATGACTTCTCAAAATCAACCCAAACGCCACCCATCGAATAGTGGACCGCTGGGAAGATTTTCATCGGAACATCCCGTGGATCAACCCCCTGAAACTTTTCGTAGATTTCCATGATTCCACCAAGCTTACGATCAAGCTCTGCTCGTGGAATGTGCGTCAAATCGAGGTAAACGCATTGGCGTCCCGCTTCAACGCTGAGTCCTTCGTTGACACAGATGTCGAAAATCTCACGAGTCGCAATGTCACGGGGGACCAGGTTTCCGTATTCCGGGTATCGTTCCTCCAGAAAGTAATATCGATCCGATTCTGGAATGGACTTCGGATCTCGTGGATCTTGTCCCTTTCGCGGAACCCATACACGACCACCTTCACCGCGAGCTGATTCACTCATCAAGCGAAGTTTGTCCGCGCCTGGGATCGCGGTTGGATGAACTTGAATAAACTCGCCATTGGCGTATTTCACGCCTGCTTTGGCGATTCGACTGGCCGCACTTCCATTGCACATTACCGACATGGTCGAGCGGCCGTAAATCAAGCCGGGGCCGCCCGAGGCAACGACAACAGCGTCGGCTGGGAACGAGCGGATTTCCATTGTGTTGAGGTTTTGGGCGATACACCCACGGCAGGTTCCATTGTCATCCAGCATCGGACCGAGGAAATCCCAAGCCTCAAACTTATTGACCTTGCCTGCTGCTTCCCAACGGCGAACTTGCTCATCCAACGCGTAGAGTAATTGCTGTCCGGTCGTTGCACCAGCGAATGCGGTTCGCTTGTACAGAGTTCCACCGAAACGGCGTCTGTCCAAAAACCCTTCGTGCGTGCGGTTGAAAGTCACGCCGAGACGATCCATTAAATCAATGACTTTCGGGGCCCAATATGCCATCTCCTTGACAGGAGGTTGGTTGTTTAAGAAGTCACCGCCGTAAACCGTATCGTCAAGGTGCGACCATTCACTGTCACCGATTTGCCGTGTTTGGTCATTGCAGCTGTTGATGCCACCTTGAGCACAAACACTATGTGATCTTTTCACCGGAACAAGGCTGACAAGATCAACGTTGGCACCAAGTTCACAAAGTTTCATTGTTGCTGAAAGGCCAGCGAGACCACCACCAACAACAACTACCTTTTCATTCGCCATGATTTACTTTTCTATAATTTTGCTTGTCTGTAACGCGTTTCGGCTTGCCAAATTTTTTTGGTTCACCTCAATCCAACTTTTGCAGGTTCCTTCTTGAACGGATTCACCTTGTGGGGTGCTCTTCCGCGACGGTTCGATGGGCGAGACGTCTTCTTAATTGTGCTCTTCGTGATGATTTTCGTCATGACCATAAAACTTGTGCGGTGCAGCGGGGATTCGTTTACCTTCGACCGCATTCTCATACATCTGCGTTTCCACTTCTTCCGCTTTCTCGGCATCCAGTCCCGTGAATCCAGCGATAGCACTTAGTCCAATCAGGCTGAGAAGGATTCCACCAGCGGCAATGAGGTATCCCGCTCGCTTTTGAGCATTTGGACTGGTCCAAACACCCCAAGTAATGCCCATCGTCCAAAGGCCGTTGGCAAAGTGGAACACGCAGGACAAAAGGCCAATCACGTAGCAGGTAGGGATCAGAAAGCTTGCTTGAAGAGCAGATGCTAGAGTCGACGACGCTTTATACGGTAAGAATTGACCTCCACCTAGCGGCTCAACTACAGACTTTAGCCAAATGTCAAAGTGAAACCAGCCGTGCAGATGAAACACATGGAGGAAAATGAAAACGAAAGCGATCATGCCAGTGGCGCGTTGCAAAACGTACCGGACGTTGCCGCCATATCGGTAGTTTTTAAGATTGCTTTTGCCACCAAACATGATCACAAACCCAAAAACAGCATGGAAAATGATCGGTAGGAAAATAAAAAGCCATTCAACGGCGAACAGAGCATTTCCGAGGGAATGGATCTGATAAACCGCATTCTGAAAAGTCTCGCTGCCGTTCAAGATGCTGGCATTGGTAACCAAATGCACGCACATGTAAGCACCAACCGGCACCAAACCCGACAGCGAATGCAAACGGCGGATGAGAAATTCATTTTTTTGAAAAAAAGATTCAGAATCTGGCACTGAAACCTCTGGGAAAAATATGGCGTCGAAAAAGGCCATCTACGGGAACAACCGGAATTCGCAATTTCCTATTAACGGAATAGGATTCGGCACAAAACGCCCAAAAATCCCGCAAATTCACCTCATTAAGAATATCATTTGCGAATTCCGTCGTATAGATAGCGACCGCCGAAACATGACTTACGAATTCGTTGTTATTGGAACGTTCGACTCAGTCGAGTCCAAATCACCACAAGAGCTGATCACCTAATTTTTTTCTGAAGAAACCAATGGGTGAGTGAATCCGACCAGATTCATTTGGAAACGAAAATTCGATTTCCTGCCTCAGAATTCCGATATTGATGAAAATCGTTCATTGGATTGATGGCAAATTGAAATCAGACGCACTTTGCCAAAATAGAGGTTGATTCTTGACGATTACTGGTTTTCTCTCGAATCACGATTTGCACGAGCGTCACAACGGAATCTTTCTAGAAAAAACGATCCGTTTTTCGACTTAGCCGATTTGCGGCAATATTTCGTGACCTGAAGCGAATGTTGCTTTGGAATTCGGATTATTGAGTTCTGGTTTTTGGCGAAAATCCAAAATTCATTTCACCTTATTAAGCGGCCACGGAAATAAAGCATGTCAAATCTATCGGTCATTTTCGTTCTGCTTTCGTGCGGTTTTGCAGCATTGCTTTTACCCCGCGACTTCGGCAGCAAAAAAACAGCATTATTTGTTCTGTTTCTCCTTGGTGCGGTTGGCTACACGGCACGTAGCTCGATCGCGGTCATCGAGGAAGGCCATGAAGGCGTTGTCCTGACTTTTGGGGCAGCTGAGGATGCGCCGCTAGATCCCGGATTGCGATTTGTTTTTCCCTGGCAAACGATTGAATCGTTGGATGTTAAGGATAAAGTTTTCACAGAACGGTATCAGTGCATGTCAAAGGACTTGCAGGAAGTCAACGTTGAGATGACCGTCGTCTATCGTCTGAAGAAAGGATCGACGCCTGATATTTGGCGTCGCGTCGCCCAATTTTCCCAGGATATTGACGTCGCTCCGGGCGCCAAAGAAATCCTAAAGGCGATCACCGCACAGCACAATGCGACGGAGATTGTTCAAGAGCGATCGAAGTTGAGCAAGAACACAAAAGACCAACTGCGTGAATGGCTGAACGAGGGCGATTTGGAATTGGTTGATTGTTCTTTGGCGAAGTCTTCTTTTTCTCCGAAGTTTGACACGGCGATCCGCGATAAGCAGAACGCGTTGGAGGATGCCAACAAAGCAGTCAACCTATTGGCAGAGGCTAAAGAACGAGCCAAGATTTTTCGTGCTGATGCTAAGGGAACTGCAGACGCAGTGGTGGAGGATGCGTTGGGGGAAGCCGCTCAAATCAAGAAGTCAGCGGACGCGAAAGCATTTGAGACACGCCGTTTAGCGGAAGCCGAAGTGAAAAAGATACGGGGTGTGGGTCTAGCCGAAGCACTTCGTTTAGCGCGGATTGTGGAAGCGATAAAGTTGAATCCGGGAGTTGTTGAATTGGAGGCAATCAAGATTTGGCAGGGAAGTGTTCCGGACTACAAGATTGATACGACCAGCGGGGAAAGGTTAACGCTGATGTTGCCGACTCCTGAACCAAAAAAAATAATACCTCCTTCGTCAGAAAAACAATCCAGAAGCACTGGTTCTCCAACCAGGAAAAAGAATGGTAGGGAAAATAAGTTGCAAGTTCCTACAGGAAGCCAATTGCCCGATCGAAATGGTGGCAATAAGAATAGTTCCGGATTCCGGAGTTCAGGTTCAGATAACTTGACGTTGCAACGAACGAGCGCAAATTCGCTGAGAACGCGAATTTTGAAATAGTATCAAATTTCAACGAAACGATGGATTGAGTCAGTCTGTCGGTGGTACGCGTTGATCAGAATTAAAATCAGCTTCAAATAACGAGATTACGAATTATGCTTGCTTTCATTTCTGGAACCGTAGCAATTGTGGCGGCTGTCACGCTCTTCTTATTCGGCGGTCGAATATCGCAATCAGCGGCAGCACGTAGAATGAGATCGGAGCGTGATTTCGATTTCGAATACACTGCCAATACGCGGCGAAATGATCTGTCGAATGCAATGTCTGATCCACAAGTTGTGTCTCGCGTGTTTCCAATCGTGATTTTGGCAGTGGGAATGGCGCTAATAGCGAACAGTCTCTTTGTTGAGGTTCCTGCTGGTCACCGCGGCGTCGTTTTGACTTTCAAAGCCGCCAGCGACCAAACGTTGAAACCCGGTTTGGGTTTAAAGCTGCCATGGCAAGATGTTGTTCCTGTGACTACGCGTGCTGAAGCATGGAATGAAAAATTCGAATGTCAGTCTGCAGACTTGCAAAAAATGGAAATCGAAATGACGCTAATCTACCGCAGAAATGTGGAGGAGGTCGCAGAGGTTTACAAACGAGTGAGAATGAAGAGTGGAGATATCGATGTGAAACCGGGTGGACGCGAAACCTTGAAAGCAGCCGTCGCTGAATTCGATGCTGCCAAGCTGATTCAGAATCGAGCTGATCTCGCCAGCAAAGTGAACTCGGGCATGTCACAATGGATCGATCCCAAGGGACTGACCATGGTTCGTTGTTCAATTGCAAACATTAATTTTGAGTCTTCTTATGACGAACGAGTTGAAGCGAAAGTGATTGCATTGGAGAAGGCTCGTGAAGCACAAAACGAATTGAAGCAACAGGAGACAATGGCACAAATCACCAAAGTTGCCGCGTCAGGGCGAAAAGAAGCGGCCAAAGAACAGGCTCGCGGCGAAAATGAGTCGCGTCAAATTTTAGCCGAAGCCAACGCGTATGATACCGAGGTTGTTTCTTCAGCAGATGCCTATGCAAAATCTATGATCGGACGTGCCGAAGCCGAACGGACCACATGGCTGGCGAAAGCGATTGGTGACTCCCGAGCCGTTTTGACGTTGGAGGCGATTACCAAATGGAACGGTGACGTTCCAAGCTTTTCGATGGAAGGCGGAACGAACTCATTGCCATTTGAGTTTTTGAAATCTTCCGAAGTGTTGAAAGAGTTTTCATCACCCATCGCGGAACTCGAAGCTGAACTTGAAAAACACCAAATTGAAATGGCGGAAAAAGCCAAGCAGCGAGCCGAGGTGGAAAAAGAAATCGAAATAAAGCGAATGGAACGAGAAGCGGCGGAAGCGAAAGCTTTAAACGGAAATTAGTGGATTTGATTTTGTTCTGTCAGATGCACAGCGGATTCGGATCGAGTTTTACTCGATTTTGTCGGTAATCCATTTCAAGGTTGGATTCGCGGTCGCGTTTTTGGCGGAAAGGGTAGGGCGAGCATACCTCTGTATGGATTTATGACCTGGGATCTTAAATCGGTCACCCTTTTGCAGGATCGGTTTGTCCTCGGGCATTCGGCCGAAATCGTTGTTGCCACCCGCCACCTGACAAGGGATCCATTGTCCGTTTCCTTCTTTGTCTTCTAGATAAAATTCCGGATAGGTGTGCCCAGGGATCCAGACGGCCCTCGCAGGAATTCCTTTGGCTCTGCAAATTGCGATAAAGACCGATGATAATTCTTCGCAATCGCCTTTGTAGGTTTCGAGTGCTGTAATGCACGATTTGATTTGTTCGTCAAATTCATAATCAATGTTGGTTCGCACCCATTTGAAAATCGACTCAACTTCCTTCCATGAATCAAGATTCGATTCAATCGACGATTTTGCTATCGCTTTGATGCGGGGGTGAGTGCTCTCGATGAAGGGGCTTGGTATCAAGTAATTTCGCAACCTGCGTTTCGCCGTTTTCGAAAATTGAAATTCTGTTTTCGATTTTGGTTCGGTGATATGTGATTTCTTGATTTCGAATGTCAGTGTCGCCCGCGCTGACTCACCGGCTTTCAGGCGGGGAATCGTCACCACTGCAATTTTGCATGACTTGTCCGTACCGACAAATTTCGTAGTGATGCGAGAAACCTGTTTCGACTTGTTCTCTGAAATGAGCTTGACTTTTTGTTCGGGCCAATCGATTGGGATCGGAAAGATGGCTGAAATGCCATTTACGGTACCGGCCGAATAGATCTCGATTCCCATTTCCCATTGTTGAGTTGTCTCGTTTGCAAATCCAATCTTCGATTCTGACTCTTTGGTTTGCTGAGCAAAAAGAGGCTGGGCACATCCGAGTGCAATGAGAAAAAAAACGGCTCGAAATGGATTGGGTTTGATTTGAAGATGTTTTGACATGAATGAACCCATGCTGACCTGGTCGGTGAATTGAACAATCGTTAAACGAAAAAAGCACGTTTGAAAACGTGCTCTAAGAAATCGATTTGAATTCAAACCCTATTTGAATGGGTCACTTGCGTCGCCGCCAGATGCCGCTCCGTCACCACTGCCAAACGGATCCGAGCCTCCGCCTCCGAATGGATCCGAGCCACCTCCACCGAATGGATCCGAGCCACCTCCACCATTTCCAGCACCACCGTTTCCGGCGCCACCGTTTCCGGCACCACCGCCACCGAATGGATCGCCAGGATCAGCACCACCGCCAAATGGATTGGTGTTACCACCGCTTGGAGGAGTCGTTCCTTGCCGTGGTTTCTGTTTTGTTTGAGCCTTGCTTTCGTTTGCAACTTCCGGGGAGATGTGCATCATTGCTTCGACCTGATCGACTTCACGCAGACATTGAATCACTCCACGATTCGTACCGACAATGATGCGATCGGTCATTACGTTTTTGTAAACGAATTCAACCGGCAGGGACGTCAAAGCGCCAATGAATCCACCAGTGGAAACGTCATAAGCGATCAAATGTCGCTGTTTGTTAAGGCAGTAAATTCTCTTGCTACTGACCGAGACGATTTCAGCAATGTTGCGAGTGCTCCAGGTCGGAATTCCACCATCAATGGTCACTTGGTTGAGCACATCATTGTCGTCGATGTAGTAGACGAATTTACCGACTGGAACGGGCGACTTGCTGATGGGAATGCCTGTTGGCAGATCCCACATGATTGTGCCGCCTTGCTCACGCAGGCAGTAAATGCTGCCATCAGTTGAGGTTGCAAAAAGATAAGGTGAAAGGAAAGCCGCATTGGAAACAATTTTCTTTTTCGGAACGAGACGATATGAAACAACCTGAGCTTCTCGCGTATCATAGGCAACATTTAACTCGCCTCGCCCAGATGGCCATGCTACGGTGCTATCCGATGACGTCGCGCCTAGGAATGAATTGCCGATCGAAACGATATCGCCCGTTGGTGCATTGCCATCCTTGATCTGAAATTGCTCGATAAAGCCGTTGACCATAGGAATAAAAATGCTGTTTTTCGTCATGGCAGCGCGGTTTCCCGGAGCGCCCCGACAAACATGCTTCCAAAGCACACGCCCGTTTTCCAAAAGGCAGCAATAGACTTCTGATCCATTGATAATTGCAAAGTGGTCTCGTTTGACGACGATGGGCAGTGAAGGATGGTTCCGCTTTCCGATCTGTTGGATCCAATTTGTTTTCCCGTTCCGTCCATCAATCGACTGGACCATCGTTGACGAATTTTGCGCCAGCAAAGTAATTTCCGGTAGAAGTCGGTTTCGACGCGCCTTGATTGCACTGATTTTCTGCGACAACTTAACTTTTTCAAATCCTTGTGCTGCATCATATTTCGATTGCAGGTCTGTCAGCTTCGCTTCAAGTTGCTTGGTATCCTCGACGACTCGCGTTACCGTTGCGGTGTCGAAACCAATGGATTTGTAACGTTCAAGTCGGGCGTTCGCTCGTTCTTGAGCCCCTCGCACCCCGATTTTTCGACCAAAACGATCTACATCGTCTTCGAAAAATTCTTCGACTGTTCCGCCATTGGTAACAATAAATTTCACCAGTTTCTTCGACTTGCCGAAGACCTGTTTGATTGTCTGCATGTTGGAACGAGGACCCATGATGACTTGGGTTCGCCACATGATTTCCATCCCCAAACGTCTCGCGTCGTCTTGGCGCACCAAATTGTGATGTGCCTGAGAAAACGCGGATTGCGGTAGGAAAGTTGCTACCAGAAAAATTGCCAATAAAAAAGTTTTCGCAAAACGCATATGCATTCCTGATCTCATAGAGTTTTTGGCGGAAGTCACGCCAAAGCTGCTGACATTTTTTATGGTAACCCAACAATCTGGTTTTTTCATACTATTTTGCCCGATTGACACGCAAATGGGCATTTTTTGCACCGCTAGACCGATAGAACGTCTCCACCTACGATAAGCGGATCGAGATCGTAAGACCTAGATCGATTTTAACGCTTTTTTGCATTTCAACCATTTGTCGGTGCAGTCCGCTTATTCCGTAGTCCAAAATTCAGTCGGCCATTGCCTGACGAATAATCTGATGCAGTTTGGCTTGCACGTGCACCGAATCAATTTTTCAATGCGTTCCATGATCCCCAAAATTGGATTTGATGCGATGGTGGGCTGCAGTTCAGGTTATCGGGGCGCGTGGTGTTCTCTTTGTAATGGGCAAGCGTTCATTCCTCAGGCAAGGATTCGCAATTTCCATTTGCTCCTCGGGTATCTGTTCGCCAAAAGGGTTCTCAATGGCAGGTGCGGGCAATGACGAACGATTCCTTTGAAACCGCCATTGGCCAGATCCTTGGCTACTTAAACTTTTCGACCGGGCTTGAAGACCCAAAATTCATTTCTGCGATGAATTTGTCCTATAACGCCTGGCAGGTCGAGGATGAACAGCCGCAGTGGAAATCTTTTTTAAAGATGCTGTCGGAGCGTTTAGAGAGCGAACGTCAATCGAATGCAGCGTTACGCGATGCAACTCAGGCTAATGCCGTTATTGACTTTGTCAGGGAAGAATTTATCCCCGGGTATGTCGAATTTCATCGTTCGTTGTTGGGGCATCATCCTGACGATCAACTTTTCACCCAGTTCTTCGTTTCGCGAATTCTTCAAACGGTTTTGCATTGTTATGCGAGCCATGATCATCATTTAGATTTCCCGACCGTCCGAGTCACGTTTGACAACTACATCGGATTTCGACCAGTCGCGGTTTTGGAATCGCAAAAAATCGAGCCCTATTCCAAAGAGTGGACACGTCCGATTCCCATCTATATTGCGAAAGTCGGCGCGGCATCGGGTAGTTATAAGCCTATTGTAGATTATGCGATCCGCATGATTTCAACTTCGCCATCGGATATTTTGCTGGCGGCTCAATTTGATTTGGATTTATTGGATGAGATTGCCATTGATCCGAGAGCCTACGACTTTGACCATCCGGCGAATAAGCGGCCCAACTATCATTTCGGTCAATGGGATCCGCACAACTTGGACCAGGCTGGCTACTTTCGTCGGCTCATCGTACAGCAGGTAACGCTCGATTCACTTTCAAAACGCTGTGAAACCGAAGATTTTCAACAGCCGGAAATGATTTTGGAAGCGGGGGCTGTTTTAGCGGGAACCCTATTAATGGCGACTGCCATTTGCGGACGCAGCCCTGATAGTTTTGACTCGAGTATGACGATTTCGACGTTGCTTCCTCAAATTGCGAAATTGCGAGATAGATTTTATGAGTGGCTGCTATCAACCGTTGCCGGAAAACATGGTGATCGGCTCCGGATGGAAGCCAAAGAAAAACGTCAGCCGTTTGGCGGTGCGCGCCAGCACTTAAATTCGGAATTGGCGAATTTGCGAGAATCGCAGTTGGAGAAAGTTCGCCTCGCCGGGATTTATGCTCACATGGGTTACTCGGAAGCGGCGGGGGAGTTGTCCGATTCGGTCCAGGTTGCATCGGCTCGCATCAGGACCAAGGTTGAATGCAAGTTGACCGAAGCAACGAAGGCGATTAAATCGAGTGATTACGAAGTCGCTGCAGATAACCTTTCCGAGTCTTTTCAATTGATCGAGGAAGGCATCGCTTGCGGTGCATTAATTGATCCGTGGAACATTTTAGGATTTGACGCTCAATTCAGTCTTTTTCCGGCAATGGAAAATACGGTTTTTGATGAGCGAGCGAATTATCTCGTTGACTTAATGAACCACTATTTCTGTTTGTATTCAGCGCTTTGGAGCCACGCCGCTGCACGGGACGATCAGAAACTGTGTATGCGGATAAGGGAAAGCTACGAGTGGGTTGCCGATTGGTGGCACAAATTTGCGGCGCACGAAGTCGGTAATGTTGACGCAGCGAACGCAAAGGAGATGTTTCAAGCGGCCGAACATGTTGCTCAGGCAATGAATCTTTGGCAAAAAGATGGTGCTGCGGCAGGCAATGTTGCATTTTGGGCTCAACATGCCAACCTTTTTTCGACTCCTCGCGCTTATGAACTGATCATCAACGCGTTGTTTGACAAAGATGATTTGCAAACGTCAATGGCACTATTGATGCATTGGCTCAGCCAAGCAGAAGCCGTGGGTTTGGAGTCTGCGGAGTCTTCGTTTCACAAAATTGCCGACCAGTTGACGTTTCAATTCTGCCAAAAAACCCTTGACGATCATCGCATGGGGAAGGTGGATCAGTCGATTGCTAATTTACAAGTGATTCGCAAGTTCATAGATTACCTGGAAGTCAACGCAGATACATACTGGCATGTTCCCGATTTTGAACTGGGTGAAAAGAAACCTGAGAACCCGGACTTGGTCATTGAGGATGAGCCGGACGAAATTTACGGTGCTGCTTACGAAAGCGTGGTTTACCGAGACAGCACCGATGACGGAATCGATGGACAGATTTTTGAGACCGATGATGGCAAATCAGCAATCCTTGAAAATGAAGCCCAGAGAATTGACGAACGATTACGGTTTCACGAAACGGTTGCCCAAATATGGGAAATGGTGGCACCGGTATTTGCGGAATGTTGTTCGAACTTGGACAAAGATGAGTGTTCGGAAGCAGCGTCATGCATTTCCGTTTGGGCGGAAGCGGCTTTAACGAAGGTCGGCGAATTGCATCAGCTGCTTTATTCGGTCGAAAGTTTACGGCCGGCGACCGGGCTTGGCGATCATGATTCGATGGTCGAATTTGACCGAATGCATGTCGTTCAAGAAAACTTGATGGACCGCGTGATTGGTGTTACGGTCAGCACTCGGCACGCGATGCGAATGCTGAACGCCTCGCAGACTTCGATTTTCGGTTCGATGAGTTTCGGTCCGGACCAAAATGAAAATCTGCGACCGGACGAAGTGTTGATGGCAGATGTTTTTGCCGCGATATTCAAAAATGATCGGGAGAAGTTATCGGACCAGGTCCGACTTTTATTTGAAGAGTTAAAGGAGCAGCCTTTATTGTACGTTCCGATTTCTCGACACGGTGCGCCATCGAAAATCGAATTGGTCAAGAGTCGTCAGCTTTACATCAAGAAGTTGCTTGAGATTTTGCCTCGTTTCGGATTGGTGGAGCAAACTTTTCGATTGCTCAATGTCGCCCGTTCGATGGAGCGATCGCATCCTGTGGGAAATGGCGCGGTCACGGAGTTCGATGACCTGTTTGAAATTGGTTTTCGGGCGGTTGTCGATTTTCTGATCAACACTGCGAACCACGACGATTCGACAGCCGATCAACGACAGTTGCTTTTCCGATGGCTGGAACGTTTTACCGAATCCAGTTTGATCGTTTGGCTCAAGCATAGCAGAACGCTACGGCTGAGTATCTTGGAGAAGATTCACGACAAATCTCCTTGGCGAAAACTGGTCAGCTTTATCAAGGCCTACGGGAAAGATCTTTTCACTCAACGTTTTTTGCATTTTTCCAACCTACGTGGGATTCTATCAACCGGTGTCGAGAATTGGTTGGATTTACTGATCGAAAACGAGAATGTCGATTATAAGATTCTCAATGATTTGGGGGACAAGATTTCCCGAGAGGATGCGGTCGCACATCTGTCACTGATCCTGGAAGCGATGTTGGAGAATCATCTCGAATACCAGGATTACAACAGCACTACGACCCAATCTGATCACGGCGATATGTTGTATATGCTGATTGATTTTCTCCGATTGAAGATCGGTTATGATCGTATCTGCTGGCATTTACGCCCGGTATTTTGGGCTCATGAAAACCTGGTCAATGCTGGAAAGGATCAGGTTTCCAAACGGTGGCGTCGATCATTGATCGATAGGATTAACAAAAAAGCAGCGAGGTTCATCAGTCTGCTTGAGCGATTGCAACGGCGGTACGCAATGCGGATGCCGAGTGTTGCAAATCGTATTCGTGAAAAGTTCATCAAGCCCATGCAAGTCGATCGGATGAAGTCACTGGTAGCTCCGGCAATGGATCGAGACAATCCGGAGAGTTCGGCCAGTTTTGAGATGTTGCAACATGATGCAGCTCAATTGCTCGAAAAACCAGAGGGTTCTGGAATTAAGGTGCCAGCTTGGCTTGCTGCGGTAGAGGATGAGGTCGAAGAGGTGCTCGATGATTCAGTCACCAGCAAGAAAATTCTCGACCTGCTAATCAAACCGCAGACATTGCCAAGAGAAATGGTACGTGAGCAATTGAATACGATTGCGACGATGACCAATCGTAAAAAGCCTCGCGACAAAAAAGAGTGAAGCGATAAAATAAATGGTCGATTTGAACTTGAATAAAACGGGGCGGATCGAAAATCTTTAAGCAATCGAATGATTTCATTGAACATGACTGACGAAGAAAAAATGAAACGTGTGGACGAGCTATGCGCCCATGTTTGGATGGTTCGCACATTTCTCAAGCACAGTGAAGAGGCTGAGGAAGATGAGGAATTGTGCGAGGTTCATCGCGATCTTTACGATTTCATGTTGGCTCTCGGCCCGGCCCTTGACGCCAATGACGCCCCAACGTTTCTTAAATTGGCCAAGAAGAAATTGAAACGACTTAAGCGAGCACTTGTGCTTTTTCAAGAGATTCAACCCGAAATATCTGAGCATATGAATTTTAAAATGGCCGCGGCTTCATTAAAACTTGCAGTGGACGAAGTTGTTGATGTCTTAAGTTCCTAAGTCAGTTTTGGCATTTGGACCTTTGGCACAAATGCGAACTTCATCTTCGATTACCTAAACATCATTTAGCGACGCACGATGGTGCGAGAAAACACAACTTAAAATGGAAGCTGGAATTGTTGGATTGCCAAACGTCGGCAAAAGCACATTGTTTAACGTCTTAACCAGTTCGCAGAGCGCCGAAAGTGCGAACTACCCGTTCTGTACGATTGAGCCGAACGAAGGAATTGTTAGCGTGCCAGATGCTCGCTTGAACAAGATCACAGAGTTCATCGTGCCACAAAAGGTCATTCCTGCTGCGCTGAAGCTGGTTGATATCGCCGGGATCGTGAAGGGAGCCAGCCAGGGCGAAGGTTTGGGGAACAAATTCTTGAGTCACATTCGGGAGGTCGATGCAGTCCTGCAGGTCGTCCGCTGCTTTGCTGACGATGATGTGATTCACGTTAGTGGAAAGGTTGATCCATTGGCGGATATTGAGGTCATCGAAACAGAGTTGATGCTTGCAGATATGGAAACGTTGGACAATGCGTTACCCAAAGTTCAGCGGACGGCTCGAAGCGGTGACAAAGAAGCGAAGGCTCGCTGTGCAGCGATTGAAAAGTGTCAGGCGCATCTTGCGGAGGATAAACCGCTACGCAGTCTTTCACTGAATGAAGCGGAGGTGAAACTAATTACCGGGTATGGTTTGTTGACCGCCAAGCCCATGTTGTACGTTGCGAACGTCGACGAAGAGGATCTAAATGGCGAAAGCGAATCGGCGGTGCAGGTTCGTCAATACGCAGAAAAAGTTGGGGCTGGTTTGGTTTGCGTTTGTGCGAAACTGGAATGTGAAATCGCCGAACTGGATGAAGAAGATCGCGAAGAAATGCTTGAGTCGGTTGGCTTGACTGAGCCTGCACTCTCGGTCTTGGCGCGGGAAGCCTACAAGACGTTGGGGCTTCAGAGTTATTTTACTGCCGGTGAAAAAGAGGTCCGTGCATGGCCGGTTCGCGTTGGCGCAACGGCGCCTCAGGCGGCCGGTGTCATTCACACTGATTTTGAAAAGGGATTCATCCGCGTTGAGGTTTATTCGCTTGATGATCTAATCGAATTCAAAACCGAAAAGGACATTCGCTCTGCAGGCAAGCTTCGTGTGGAGGGGAAAAACTATGTCATGTCGGACGGCGATATCTGCCATTTCCTTTTTAACAATTGATGCGATCATTCCGTTTCGGACGATCGGCGGCACGATCGTTTTAATACTAAAAAGCCGAAATCAATCGGTTGAAATGGGAAAAACAAGGGTTTGAGTCGATATCGAATAGGCGCAGTTGCGCACCGCTTTTTTCGAACGACTGATTCATGATTCGCAAAAAAATTCGAAACCTGATCCTTCTTATACTGCTGCTGTCTGGCATTTGGTACTTTTGGCATAGTAAAGAAATCAAGTCGTTCGATGATGTCGCGAAGTTGTTGAAATCGGACGGAAACAGTATCTGGAATTCCATTCAAAACGTTTCTTTCTCCGCGAAAGAGCCAGGACGAGATTCCATCAAAATTGGTTCGTTCGATCTTACTGATTTCAACGACCAAAACCTTGATAATCCCATTGTAGCGAAAACACTTGTTGCGATTTTGACCGAATTCGATGTCACTGCGTTGCAGGGAATTCAGTCGCCCGACCATGACGCGTTGCCCCGTTTGATGGATAATTTGCGACAGGTTGATTCTAGTTTTGACTACGTAGTGGGGCCCCGTTCGAGTCATACCGCAATCAACCACCAGTTTGCGTTTATCTACAACAAACGCTTTGTTCAATTGGAACGCAATCAGGTATACACCATTCAGGATCCCGACGATGTGGTTGCTCATGATCCACTGGTCGGTTGGTTTCGTGCAAAATCTGCTAATGAAGAATCAGCGTTCACGTTTTCGTTGGTGAACATTCGCGTCGATGCGACAAACAAGGATGCGGAGTTGGATTTCTTGCAGAGAATCAAGCTGGCGGTAAAAGGGGATGGGCACAACGAAGATGACGTGATGTTGATTGGCAACTTCAATCAAAATTCGATCTCGATGCACAATATGAAAACGCTTCCCGGATGTGACTTCGTGATTACGCAAGACGCCACGGACTTATTGGGTCAACGGCAGCTGAGTAACATCTCATTTCCAGTTCAAGCAACGTCTGAATTCACCGGACGTGCCGGCGTTGTTGATTTTCTTACCAAACATAATCTTTCGGTCGAAGATGCCCGCAAAATCTCACTGCATTTGCCCATATGGGCCGAGTTCTTTCTGGACGAAGGGACTGCATCGGGATACGTTGCAAGTATCTCGAAGTAACCGGACGGATTTTTTGTTTCGATACGGACGAGAGCCCGCACCCGTTTTCTCTGCTAAAACCAACTTTTCGGAGTCGTTATTCCGTTTGCGTTGGACTTTGAACCATTTGCGGATTCAAATCTTTTTTTCACGCCTCCTTTTTTCAAAGGCTAGAACATGTTGCCAATTCTATTTGGTGCCTTCCATTTTGGTGGTATTGTGAGCGCGGTGATGATCGGTGCGGTTTGCGGGTTTCTGGCGGGAAAGTTGATGAAAGGCTCCGGATTCGGAATCACGGGAAATATTGTCGTGGGGATTCTGGGTGGACTGGTTGGCTCGGTTGTGTTCGGAGTCTTGGGCATAACAATCGGTGGTGAACTCATTGGTGCCATTGTGACCGGTACGGCAGGCGCCATTCTTCTACTTTTGATCGTGGGTAGAGTCAAAAGCTAGAGTTCTGAGTCGAGGAATTGGATTCGCAGAATGGGTTCGGGTAGAATTCGATAGTAGCGTAGCGCCAGCTTTTGGGCTGGGCCGGTTCTAATTTTCGAATTTAACTCTTCAGTTCTCAAAAAATCCGATGTTCACGATTTCAACTTTACTGCTCTCCGTTTTATTGCAACCAGTCATATCCAATGACGATCTAAAACATACGGAGGACACCTTCGAGCAAATTCAGAAAAACATGAAAATGAAAAAGGCTGTTCTTGTGGATGTCCGCGAAAAGAAAGAATGGGATGCTGGGCACCTAAAGGACGCGAAACTCGTTTCCTGGAGTAAGCTTCGTTTCGCGTCACCCCGTAAGAAAATTGATGCATTGCCGAATGATGAATTAATCGTTTATTGTCACTGCAAGGCTGGCATGCGTGCTTTGAAAGCTGCGAAAAAACTGAAATCCCTTGGCTATGATGTGCGACCGATCAAAGCAGGTTTTGATGAGTTGGTCAAAAATGGTTTCGAAAAAGCGGAATCGAAACAATCGAAGAAAGACAATTAAGATTGGTTGTCCACACCCTATAACCCATGTTTTTAATGGATAGTTTTGAGATGCAACATCGACTCAGTTTTTATCGTCCTGTTTGGTTTTTTTTCGTTGTCGCAATCGTGGTTCAATCTGCCAATGCGACGGATGAATTGAACGAAGAGAAGTTTCAGCAGCTTCATCAATCCTTGCAAACTTCCGCCGATGAACCTTGGCGTCAGATTCCATGGGAGATTTCGTTGCTGAACGCACAGAACAGTGCAGCAAAATCACAGAAGCCAATTTTTATTTGGGCAATGGACGGTCACCCGCTTGGTTGTACGTGAAATAACGGAGTGCTCGACCGTGAGTCGACATTCGCAGATGCCGAAATCATCAAAACACTACAAACAAAATTTGTATCGGTTGCGATCGATCAAGCGTATCAACGGCGTCAAAAAGACACAGAGGGAGATTTTTATCGAGGAATTGCGAAGGATAGTCCTCGTGGTGACGGATCGAATGGTGGAACGACCCAAGGGCTCTATATCGCGACGCCTGACGGAAAGTACCTGGGATACACCAACCATCGAAGTCCCGAGCGGATCAAGAAGTTCATTGCGGAGTCGCTGGCAAAATTCAAACCGACGAATGTTGATTCGATTAAGCCAGAAAAAATAGATCGCCGTTATCATCCAGTTCTTCCCAAAGGTGGCTTGGTGGTTCGCGTGCAAGCCCGAGTTCTTGATGGGTACGAACCCACTGACAACAAGTGGCAAAAGATTTTTCAATCCTCGCTTTCACGAGATAATCTTTGGCTGACAAATAAGGAGCACGAGTCGATCGTCAACGGTGTTATACCGGCAAAAGTGCAACGGCGCATCGCCCGATTTCATTTGGTCGATAACACGCGAGGTGAACCGCCTATGTGGCGCGATGATGAAATCAAGAGCATCAACATGAAACTTGAAAACGGAAAGCTCACCGGCAACGCATCGCTCTCTACACGTGATGGTTCACGGACTTTTGATTGTGACTTCTACGGATATGTGAAAACATCGGATGGAATGATCACCCGATTTGACGTGATCGCTTTGGGTAAGTTTTTCGGTGAAGGCACGTACACGAAGAATGCCCCCAAGGGAAAGTTTCCGCTCGGTATATCATTTACTTTGGCTGACGGCAAAGATGTTGCTGACCCCATTCCGCCACAGGCATCTCGCGGTTGGTTGGATGGCTACCTGAAAAATTGAGAGGTCGGCGGTTAAGGAAAGCGATTTCGGCCGCTCCCTTATGAATTCCGCTCCCTTACTTCGGAACCACAAGTATCTTTGTGCCGAATTCGAAGTAAGGGGATTTTCCGGTGAATTGAATCTTTGACTTCTTGGCTTGGTTGTTTCCGACGAAATCGAAAAGGTATCGTTTGACCTGCTGAGCAACTTGTGGCCGAATGTCCGTCATTTTGATCGTACCTGGCTTTTCTTCCAACAGTTTGATGAGATGGAAGCCGAACCCGGATCGCGTTGGCACAGAGATTTGGTCTGGTTTTAATTGAAAAGAAGAAATTGTAAATTCTCTGGCCATCGGGCCTCGCCATCCAATCCAACCCAATTCACCATTGTTGATTTTGGTAGCGCCAGAAGAGAACTGAACAACGGCTTTTTCAAAGTCGATCTTGCCTTTTTCGATATCCGCAAAAACGGATTTCGCATCGGCGAACGCTTTGTCCCATGACTTGGAGTCGTTGATATCCTCAGGTTTAAAAAGAATGTGAGCGACACGAAGTTGCGTGCCATCGAATCTTCGTCTGTTCTGATCAAAGTATTTCTGAAGATTGGTGTCTGTCAGGAAATTGTCCACATATTTTGCCCATGCCAAATCCCATCCGATCGACTGAATGAGTTGTTTTTCGGTGATCCCGCGTTGCTTCAGAAACTTGTCCAATGTTGATTTCTGTGCTGCGATATCTTTTTTGACGTTGCCCAACTGTAACTGGATTTCTGAATCGGTGGCTTTGAATTTCGAATTCTGAAGGTAAAGATTGACCAGCCGTTGCTTAATGTTTTCCTCCAGGACTTGTGCCTTAATGATTTCCAACTTGCGACCGGTTGCGGGCGTCTTGGTTAGTACCAAATCGACTTGAAGTTGCAGTCTTGAGACCAAAATTGGTTGGTCATCAACAAATGCCGCAACTGGGTTGTTGTCGGACTGCTCCTGTCCACCGCTGACAGAAACAAAAACAAACGCCAGTAACATCACCAATAGACAAAAATGGGGTGAACGTATGCGACATGCTATTTGGTGAATTGTTGAAATCATAAAACTACCCTTGGGCTCTAACGTAACTCAATGTCACGAAAATCGAATTGGATCGGGACATTGCGAATCGATGTGGGAGCCACGTAAACGAATTTGCACCCCTGCGGCCCGTCTGGTAACTCGAATAAAAAATCGAAGCCAATTTTGTTGGACTGTTGGCTAAGGGTCAAACTTCTTTTTGGCAAAATCTTTCGTTTGTTTTTATCAACGATGAAAACTTGACGACGAAACATCCAACCATTGTGAGATTCAAACGCATCTCCCGAATCGGAGACGGCATAGCTTATTTTGGCAGAGTAGAGTCCAATTTTCTCGCCTGATTTTTTGTCGCGTCGTGCTGCTGTTGTCGCCTCAAAACTCTCCATCGTCAGGACCGTGTTTGCCTTTCGAATTGCCGTAGCTGACGTGAGATTTTGAAGATCTGCGAATTCAAAACTTTCATTTCCAGTAGGAATGGAAAGTTCAAGATTTCCAGAAAGTGATTGGATTGAATCGGCGGTTCTGCGAATCTGCTGCAATGGGATCGTGAGCTTAACGTCCTGTTTTCCAATTGGAAGATTGAACGTTTGCTTTTCCGATGACGCGACATCCAACTTTTCGCCATTACTATCCACACCTTTGATACTGGCCATATCCAAGCTGAATTTGTAGGGTTGAAATGACGGTAACCACGCGAGTTGCACGGTTAATTTATCGACGTTGAGAGATTTGTTTTTAAAATTTCGAATTGATTGAAAGGACCGAACTTCACCCCGAATGATGCCAAAATAATTTGCCGATCCGACACGGGTTGGTGATGCTTGAATTCGTCGTTTGATTACGAGGCCGTTTGTTTCGGTGGAAGAATTCAGTGGAAGGTCAGACACCGTAGTTTGAAACTTATCGAGAGCCTGATCGAGTGCAGACCAGAAAGGAGTGTTCATCAAGGAGAATCGATTGCGTGTTTCATCGGGTTGAAACGCAAGTTTAAATTCCACATCGGTCTGCTCCGTCAATTTGGCGAGGACTTCGCTGAGCGAGTAGGTGCCTTGAAGAGTGACTAGCGTTTCTTTCGTCTCTTTCGCGTTAAGCTTGACCTCTAAATCCCTCTTGATTTGGGTCAAAAGTAATTTGGTTTGATTCCGCATTCCGTTTGGTGGATTCGACAACATATTGATTGCCAAAACGGCTTGAGCTTGCGTTGCTTTATCAATGTGCGTTTCGATTAGCTTGATGATTTGGTCCCGCTCTGATTTCGTATCCGTTTCATCCAGTTGCAAAATAAAGTCTTGAAGCTGTTTTTCGAATTCGATAGAACGCTCTTGTAAAGCAGGTGCAGGATTGGGCGGGGAAATCGCCGAGCATCGTTTTGGATTCAGGCATGCCACTATCACAAGCCCGATAAGACTCAATCGCATCATTTGAATCGAAAGAATCGATAGCACTGTTACTCTCCAGAGGTTTGTTACTTCTATTCTAGACTCGATTTCCAAATGGAGTAACACTGCTGCACGCCGGCGTCTTCTCCGGAAACTGAGCGGCCATATCGATCGGCACGAGTTTCTTGCTTCCAAGTGATGCCCTCCCTAAAAATAGCAAAACGAGTTTTAGCATTTTTCACGAAGAAAAAAGCGAGATGGCCTTTATGGCCCAAAGTACTGCCCAGATGTAACGGCTTCACAAATTCTGGAAAATGAACCACGGCGAACTTTCCTGGATCGAGTTTCCTTATGGATTTCTGATCGGTTACACTTGAGATTATGATCTACTTGCAGCATTTCTATTTCACGATCTTTGTTCTTCTGGCAACACTGAACTCAGCGGTATTCGCCCAGGAACGAAAACCCCGTTTGCCCGTTCCCATCAACGGCGTCTACGAGGGAGAGTTTCATTTTCAATACTCCAAGCCAGCTCGAGTCCAATCCATGCGAAGCTTTGGTAATGGCTGGAGTAATGACGCGCATTTGCTTTGGGATGGCAAAATCGGCGAATCATGTCATTTAAGGTTTTATGTCCCTGCCAAGAGTCGATACCAAGTTCTAATCCAGCTCACGAAAGCTCCCGATTACGGTAGGTTTCGCTTGTTGATGGACGACAAAAAAATTTCGGAAATTGATCTCTATTCTAATCGAGTTGCATTGGCGGACCTGATCAAGTTGGGTGAGTTTGATCTCAGCCAAGGCCTCCATCAGCTTCGCTTGGAGCTAATCGATTCTCATCCGAAAGCGAAACCCTTTCGGGAGAAAGGTCGTTTTTTAATGGGCCTCGATTCCCTGCAATTGATCGATCAGAATCCCAAGAAGGTGGAGTCTTCAATCAGGCCGCCGAGAGCAGCATCACGTTGGGCGTGGACGGATTTAAAAAGCTTTGTCAGAAATTCTTGCGTTCGATGCCATGGCACGGATAAGCAGGAAGCAGAACTCGATCTGACTTCGCTTCAGTCCGTAAATGATTTTGCCGCCGACTTGAAGCTAACCCAGAAAATTGTCAGTGCACTCCGACAGCGTGAGATGCCACCCGAAGACGAACCACAACCGGGGGCCGAGAGCCGGCAACAAGCAATCCTTTTTCTGAGTGATTTGATTGATGACCAGCTGCAAGAATCGAGTCGATTGCCGGTTGTTGTGATGCGGCGATTAAATCGTCTGGAGTACAACAATGCCGTGGTCGATCTCTTGAGTCTTCGGAGCGATCTCTATCCGCTTCCGGAACGAGTGATTCGTGCTGGTTTTCCTTATTTTCAACCATCACTCGGTTTTTTGCCGGATCAAGTTCGAATCGGAAATCGAGCGTTAGGCAAAAATCAAATTGAACAGAAATTGCTTCAGGGCGTTGTTCCTTTTGCCATGGATCTGCAAGCCGAACACGGCTTTAACAATCGGGGGCGTGAGCTGAGTATTTCACCATTGATGTTAGAGACGTTCTTGAAGCTTGCTCGATCGATCGTGGATAGCCCGAATTTTGCTGATTATTGCCAAGACTATGTAACATTATTTCAGTTGGAGATTCCTCGCAACCTTTCGGAGGCAGACCGTCTGAAGTTGGTGACGATGAAGGCCAAATCGCGGCTGCAAATACTCCTTTTTAGGGCGTTTCGCCGGCCTATCGATGCCGCAACCTTGGACCGCTACGTGCGTTTCTTCCGTGATCGATACGCCGAATCTCAGTCCTTTAGCCATTCCATGAAAAGCGTCGTGGCGGCGATCTTGGCTTCGCCAAAGTTTCTCTTTATCGTCGAGACGGCGCAGCGAGATCAAAAGTACGCTCCACTCAACGACTTCGAATTGGCGAGTCGTCTATCCTTTTTCCTCTGGAGTAGCATTCCCGATCAAACTTTATTGGAACTTGCTGAATCTGGCAAATTGTCGGATCCCGCCGTTCTCGAAGCTCAGGTGCATAACATGTTGCTTTCGCCAAAAAGCAAATCGCTCTCAGAAAACTTTGCCAGGCAATGGTTGCGGTTGGACCAGTTGATCACCTCCGTTCCCGATGATCAACGCTTTGCCAAATATTATTCACGCATCGGCTGCGAGTACTGGAAGTTCGGCTTGCAAATGATGGTCGAACCGTTGCTACTATTCGAAAGTGTGATGGTGGAAGACAGTTCGATCATGGACCTGATTGATTCGTCTTACGCTTACCGTAGTGACGAATTGCAATCTTGGTATCGAGATAAGATTCCGTTCAATGACAAATCGATTGTGAATCGGTTTAACACAAACCAGCAGCAGTTCTTGCGGCGAAAATTGCCATCGCGTCGTGAAGGAGGTGTGATTACATCTGCGGCGGTCATGACGATGACCTCTTCACCACTGCGAACCAGTCCGATCACACGAGGCGCGTGGGTTGCAGGTGTCATCCTGAATCAGCCTCCTCCTCCACCTCCGGACGCGGTACCCGAGATTGAAGCAGATGATGATGTGATTGAAGCTAAGGGCCTGACGTTGCGGCAACGACTCAAACAGCATCAAATCAATCCGAGCTGCGCCTCATGCCATGCGAAAATCGACCCACTTGGGTTTGTTTTGGAAAACTATGATGCGGTGGGGCGTTGGCGGGATCAATATCGATCGGGTTTAAAAATCAATACCAGTGGAAAACTTTTTGGCGAGCACGAATTTAAGGACATCGTTGAATTCAAGAAGGTGCTTGTGGAACATCCAGAAATTTTTACTCGGGCTTTTTCAGAACACCTTCTCTCCTACGCGTTAGGTCGAAAATTGGACGTGTCGGATAAACCTGCTGTGAACAAAATCGTTCGGAACGTGATAGCGGATCGAGGTCGGTTCTCGAGAGTTGTCAGCGAAGTGGTAAGAAGTTTTCCTTTTCGCCACAAAGCGAATCACCGGCAGTGAGTTTCCAATGGTGATGTCGAATCCGTACTTGGTGGTCCGTATTTGATAAAATTCAATTTGCGTTATTTTATTTTTCGTTGAAACGACTCATGATTTTGAAAAACAAAACCATTTCTCGCCGGAGATTTTTACGTGGTGCGGGAGCGGCCGTTTCTCTCCCTTGTTTGAATCTTATGTCTCCACGTTCCGCCAGCGGAAGTGAATTGCCACGCACGATTCAACGGGCGGCTTTTTTTTATGTGCCCAATGGCGTCGTGCAATCGGCTTGGCATCTGCAAAGTACCGGTGCAGATTTCGCCCTGAGTGAAACGCTTCAGCCACTTACATCAGTCAAAAAGCATATCTCTGTTTTCTCCGGTTTGGATCGGATTAAAGTCTCTGGTACCGATGGGCATGCCCAGGCGTCAACCTGTTGGCTCAGCAGCGCTGCTCCGGACGAATTATCTCCAGCTGGATATCCGTTGAAACGAACAATCGACCAATTGATCGCGGATCAGATAGGACAATCGACGCCATTCCGCTCCCTTGAGCTAAGCTGCAATCCGTATCGAGACAATCGTGAGTCGGTTTATTTCGACAACATTTCGTGGTACGGACATGGGCACGTCGCGAAATCGATGCGAGACCCGCGAAAAGTCTTTGAGCGACTCTTTCAGGTCAAGGAACATCGGCAGCATGCAAGTGTCCTTGATTTGGTCCAGGAAGACGCTCGATCTTTGGTTAACGACTTGGGGCGAGAAGACCAACAGAAACTGAAGGAGTACATGGAGTCTGTCCGAACGGTCGAACTGCAGATTCAACGTGTGCACCGGAAACAGGACTCGATCAACCGCTTGAAACTACAATCACCCATCGAGCCTTGGTTTGAACTTGATCGTGACGAGTACATTCAGTTAATGGGCGATTTAATGATCCTAGCTTTTCAGACCGATATGACTCGGGTCGCATCGCTGATGGTTGCTCCAGAACGTTGGGGAGCCCCGCAAATCGTTCAGGGACTCTTCGACAAACCGATTGTGCACCACTCCATGACGCATGGGCAGGGCGATCCTAAGATCCAAGCGGACTTGGCGAAACTCGATCGTTACCATATCGAGCAGTTTCGCGTGCTCGTGGAGAAAATGAGCCAAATCAAAGAAGGCGATTCCACCTTACTTGATCAATCGATGTTCCTGTTCGGATCGGGACTGAGCAGCGGCAAGACCCATGTCTATTCGGATCTTCCGATCGTTATCGCTGGGAAAGCGGGAGGGATGATTCAGACGAACTTCCATCGTCGCGAGGAAAAAGGTACTCCCGTTGCGAACCTTTGGGTCTCCTTGCTTCAAGCGATGGGTGCAGAGACGAAGCGTCTCGGAGACTCGACAGGAAATGTCGCCCTTACATCGTAGTGTCAAACGGATGACTGGGCACCTGTCGATTCGACTCTTGGCCGGTCGGTTCTGTGAGTTTGTGGTCTACCAGATTGGGTTTTAGGCAAACCGTGGTAGCGGCATCCGATCAGAACTCAATGCGAAATTTGAAGCGATAGAATCGTTTTCACCGTTAATCTCCGGATATTTGGCTCATTCATTTTGGATGGCATTGCCAATCCCGGTAACACATCGGCGTGTTCCACTGAATTAACGTAGGTTTTGACATCGTTTTTTCTGTTTCGCTTCAATCGTCGAATCAAACAATCGCAAAATGTCGAATCGATGCCTCCCATTGTCCGCCCGCAGTATGGCGATTTGCATACTGCTGATGGTGTTTTCCGCAAAAGAGGTATCTGCCCAGAGATCCGTGTCGAAAGGAACCTTTGCGATACAAACCGTTTCCCGAAGCATTACGGGCACGCCTCTGGTTTGGGATGATCACAAAGTTTTCCTGTTAACTGCGTATGGAAAATTTGAGCAGATCGAATTTAAAGATGTCAAAGGTTTCACCAAAAGGTCAGATTTGAAATTCGTCTTTTCGAAATCTTCCTTTGAAAAAAAATTAAAAGCAGAGTTTGGGGATCGATACCAGATCTCGATCACGCAAGATTATTTGGTGGTTCATCCTTTGGGACAAGGTAACGACTGGCCCAACAAAATTCAGGAAACCTACAACTCTTTTCGTGCCTACTTCGAGAGTCGGCAAATTCCAATCGCCAAAAAAACATACCCGTTTGTGGCGATTGTGTTTGGAAGCCGAAGTGAATTCGATCAGTACGCGAAAAAGAACAACGAAGACTTGGCCCGGCAGGTTGTTGGATATTATTCGATCAATTCGAATCGCGTCATGATGTACGATCGGTCCGCGTCAAGGGAAGCGTCGCGAAATTTCGAGACGATTGTGCATGAAATCGCTCATCAATCCGCTTTCAATTGTGGCATTCATAGCCGGTTCGGCGATACGCCCCGATGGGTTGCCGAAGGGCTTGGAACGATGTTCGAAGCCAAGGGCGTTTGGAACTCATTGAGATACCCACAGCAATCCGACCGGATCAACAAAGAGCTCTATCAACATTTCAAAAAGAACATTCTGAACAAGCGTAGATCGGGTTGGGTCGGCGACTTGGTAATTGGTAATCGAATGTTTGACAAAAAAACAGAAGAAGCGTACAGCAGTGCATGGGCCTTGACGTTTTTCTTAATGGAAACGAATCCTCACGCCTATGTCAGCTATATGAAACGATTGAACAAGCTGAAACCCTTCCAGCCCTATTCACCTGAGCGACGGCTTCAAGATTTCAACACGGCGTTCGGAAGCACTTCTTTCGTTGAGGGAACGATCGTTAACTTCTTCCGACGCTTTGATTAAGAGTGTTGAACGACAGGCTTTGACTGACTATAAAAAGGAATCTTCCCCTCTCCAACAAAGCACATTGGGGAATCAACTGTTCCTCCAAAAGATCAGGCATCCTTTTGAGACAAGGCCTAGTTCGTCCAGTTTGAGGGAATGACGGCTTCTTTGGCGATGACGGCAATGCCATCTCTATATGTGCAGAATCCATCGGCAGATTCCGAGTCTTCCATTTCTCCACCAGCAATTTTGACGTTAGAGCCAATGCGGCAGTTTTTGTCCACAATGGCTTGGTCGATCAGCGAATTCGCACCGATCCCAAGCTGAATCTCTTGTGGCTCCAAATCATATTCAAAAAAGTCGGCACCCATCAAAATTGAATTTCGAATCGTCGTGCCACTTTCGATTTTAGTTCTCAAGCCGATAACGCTATTTTCAATCACACATCCGTCGGCAATTTCACAGCCGTCGGCGATCAAGCTCTCTTTGATTTGGCAATCGCCTAATTTCGTCGGTGGCAAAAACCGAGCACGCGAATAGATTGGCCCTTCCGGTGACGAGAATTCGAACGGAGGGTTTTTCTTGGTCAGGCTAAGGTTCGCTTCATAAAATGAACGAATCGTTCCGATGTCTTCCCAGTATCCATCGAATAAATGCATTTTGACGGTTCGTGCACGAATCGCCGCGGGAAAAACTTCTTTTCCAAAATCCGTATACGTCGTTTTGGTTAGGACATCAAACAGAGTCTCGCGGTTGAAGATATAGATTCCCATGCTGGCAAGGCAATCACGATCATCACCACCGAGTCCACGGGCCGCCATCCATTCAGGACTGTTTTTGACAAGATCTAGTTCTTCTTGACGCTGTGGTTTCTCCAGAAAGCCTAGCACATTGTCATCTTCATCAAGTCGCATCACACCAAATGACTTGGCATCGTCGGAACTAACGGGCAGCGCAGCGATGGTCACGTCCGCGTTCCACTTTTGATGGGTTTCGAGCATCTTTTCGAAATCCATCCGATAAAGCTGGTCGCCAGAAAGAATCGCGACGTAATCCACGCCGTTGTCATCGATATGGTCCAACGTTTTCCGTACCGCATCCGCGGTTCCTTCGAACCAATCAGTCCCGCTGTTCATCGTTTGTTGAGCGGCAAGAATTTCGACAAATCCGCCGTTAAAAGAATCGAACGAATAAGTCCTTCGAATGTGGCTATGCAGGCTGACCGACAAGAATTGCGTTAGAACATAAATCTTGTTGATTCCACTGTTGAGGCAATTGGAAATGGGGATGTCAATTAAACGATACTTCCCGGCTAGTGGCACCGCTGGCTTTGATCGAATCGAGGTCAAAGGTGACAATCGCGTTCCACGTCCGCCACCTAATACGATTGCAACTACATTTTTCATAAAAGACCTGCGATGTTATTCAATTCAAGTGAGTGTCTTTCGCGCGGGTGTCTCGCAGCGCGATCCAAGCTTCAATGCTATTGAAGATATCACTCTAAGACGCGCGATCAAAGCCCACGAGAAAATGGATGGGGCTGATAATCCCGTCTTTTGCCGTAAAAGGAATGCTTGGCGCATCCCTGAAGATGGACCGAATCGCTACAGCTTAACAATGAGATCGCGGCAAAACAGGAATCGCTGTTACAGCTTATCAATTGACTTTGTTGGACGTTCATGTTCGGTAATCTGTATGGCCAACAGCTGCAATGACTAACGCAATAAATTGGACAAAACCGATCTACCCTCTTATGCCATTAGGCTCGAAATAATTGATTAATGGGTTCTCCTCCGCGCCAATGCCTCTTTGTCCAACCCCATCTCGTTTGCCATCCGGTTTCCTCACCCAATGCGTATGCATGCTGGCAATGCTCGGTACTACCGCCGCATTGGGGGTGGATGAAAACTACTCCAATCGAGAGACGCCAATCGTCCGGGCCGTAAAGCGAACGCGTCCCTCCGTTGTCAACATCAACGGTCGCAAGACGATCCGAGATGACGATGCGCCCTATGGTTCTCGTGATCGATTCCGAAAAGTCAACGGAATGGGAACCGGTGTCATTATTGATGAACGCGGATACATCGTTACCAACTTTCATGTTGTGGAAGGTGTTGCCACAATCCGGGTCACGCTTGCGGACAAAACGATGACGACGGCCAGACTTGTTGCTCACGATCCTCGGACCGATCTTGCGGTGATCAAGATTGAAACGAGCAAGCCGTTGCCAGTGATCCCTTGTGGTACATCCAGCGATCTAATGCTTGGAGAGACTGTTATCGCAATTGGGAATGCTTACGGGTACAAGGATTCCATCACCCGTGGAATCATCAGCGAAGTCAACCGAACGGTCGAAGTCAGCGATGAGCAGACCTACTACAACTTGATTCAAACGGATGCGGCGATTAATCCTGGAAATTCCGGAGGTCCTTTGATTAATATTGATGGCGAGATGATCGGAATCAACGTCGCTGTTCGCATGGGAGCTCAAAGCATTGGCTTCACGATACCGGTTAATCCTGCAATGGAAATCGTCGCGGGATTGATCAAGAAAGAAAATCGCGAGAACGTAAAGCTCCCAATTGTCGCTGCTACAGATTTCAAACTGGATGATCCAAGGCTGATCGTTAGGGATTCAACTGATGGACTTGAGGTTTACGAGGGAGATGAAATCACGTCCATCGATGGTAAGCGAGTCTCGAAGGCGTTGGATCTAGAGCGAGCGTTGATCGGCAAAACCTCTGAAGATGTTGTTTCCTTGCAAGTTCGTCGAGGAACGAAAACTTTACAGATTGAATCTCCTTTGGTTTCTTCACAAACCGCGCCAGACAAGTCAAGCAACACCTTGGAAGCAAAAGTTTGGAATCGCTTCGGGTTTAAGCTAAAAGAAATTCCTTCGACTCAATTCAAACGAATTACGTCGAAGTATCGGGGCGGTCTTTTGGTGGATCAAGTTCGATCCGGCAGCCAGGCGAATTCGCAGAATATCCAACCCGGCGACGTTTTGTTGGGAATTCACGAATGGGAAACGACGACGCTTGGGCACATCGCCTACATCATCGAGCAAAACGGCGTTTATTCGGGCAGCCCTATCGAATTCTTTGTGTTTCGAAATGGAGAGGTCCTAAAAGGGAACTTCCGTCTGGCGATGCGAAACCAACAAGCTATTCAACAATAGCCAGTGACTCAAAAACTGTAGGCTCGCGGGCGTGGCGTTTACGTTGTTTCAAGTCTCCATTCGAATCCAGCCAAGATTCGTGCGTTCACATTCTAAGGTAGCCTATGTGACTTGTTCCCGATGTCAAGAATTCGGTGAACAAACTCTCTTCATATTTTTACGTAGAATAAGTGGAATGTAGAAACGGGTTCTTCGTTCCAGTCGTTGACTTAGTTCGGCTCAACCCCGAAGACGACGAAACGAATCAATAAAATATCGGAGTATAAATATGAGGCACGCTTTTGCCTTCGGACTAGTTTTCACGTCATCCTGCTTTTTCGTTTCATTCGGTTTTGCTCAGGATTCTGGTGCAAACACATCGGCGACAGTGGTGTTGTCCACTGAACAGGCCAGTCGCACGACATCGACCGATGATGAAGACGTAAAAACGAAGATGACTCAAGAAGAGCTTTTCGCCAAGTTCACTGAGGATATGAAGAATGTCAAACTGATTGGGACGTTTACCGTGGACGGCCGAGGCGGCAAGTTTATGGAAGAAGAGTATGTTATCACCAGTGTCAAAAAGACAGACGAAAGTAACTACTGGGTCATCAATGCAAAAATTAAGTACGGAAAAATAGACGTTACCGTGCCATTGGTTTTACCCGTTGAGTGGGCTGGTGAGACGCCTATGATTTCGATATCCGATTTGAAGATTCCACTGGTTGGATCAGGATCATTCGGAGCCAAAGTGATTTTCTCCGAAGGCAAATACGCTGGGACGTGGAACCACGATAAAGTTGGCGGTCACATGTTTGGCCGAATCGAAAAAAACAAAGAGGTGAAAAAGGAAAAGAAAAAACGTAAACAGCGATAAGACCAGGCGTGAAGACGGCCTGCTTGGATTGAAGATCCAGTCGTTCCGTCTCAAACGTCTGTTTTATGCACTTGTCTTTTTATTTCTCGATGGCTTTGAATTTAAACAGCTCGTTTGGTACGCGAGCTGTTTTCATTTTGGCGGCGAAATCGGCCACCACTTCTGGGTGCTCAGCCGAAACATCATTTGATTCACTTGGATCTGCAGCTAAGTCGTAAAGCTCGATCTTGAGTGGGTCAAGATTTTCCTTCCTACTCATGTTCTGCCGAATCGCTTTCCAACGCTCGGTTCGCATCGCTTGCTGACCGCCATATGAAGGGAATTCCCAATATAAGTACTCGTGCTTCTTTTGCTCAGCGGTTTGACCCAGCAAGGTTGGCATCAAGCTTAAACCATCGATGTCATTTGGTGTTTCGGTTTTCACCACGTCGCATAGCGTTGGCATGACATCCCAAAATGCAGAAACATGATCCGAAACGGAATTCGGTTTGATTCGCCCCGGCCATCTTGCAACCATGGGGACTCGAATACCACCTTCGTAAAGTGAGCCCTTAAAACCACGGAACGGTCCAGCGCTTTGGAAGAAATCAGAATCGCTTCCTCCAAGCCGATCGTAAGTCGGTCCATTGTCTGAAGTGAAGATCACAAGCGTGTTTTCAGCGATCTTCAGTTCATCCAGCAAATCGAGAATTTCGCCGATCCCTCGATCCATATGAGTCACCATCCCGGCGTACCCTGCCCGTGGGAATGGATGCTGCAAATAACCCTTGTGTTTGTATTCTTCTTCTTTCACTGAGTCGCGATATTCGTCAACGGATGAGTCCGGGACCTGAATCGAAAGATGTGGGACGGCAAACGGTAAGTAAAGAAAAAATGGTTTGCTTTTGTTTGCACGAATAAACTCTTTGCCAACTTCGACAAATTGGTCCTGCGAATAGGTTTCGCCTTTCAGCGTTCGATCGTTGCCGGGTTGGATTTCTTTTTTGTTGTTTCGCCAAAGGAATTTTGGGTAATGGTTATGGGCGTGACGCTGGCAGTTGAAACCGTAGAAAAGATCGAAACCTTGTTTGTTCGGGTCACCAGTAGTGCCAAAATGTCCAAGTCCCCATTTTCCAGCGGCAGCAGTTGCATAACCTTGTTCTTTCAAAATCTCGGCGATCGTCAATTCCGAATCAGGAATCGGGTTCTGCCCAGGATACTCCCAGCCGAATTTTGTTTTCAAATGCTGAAGATGTTTCGGGTCACCGTTATTTCGAATGTAAGAATGACCCGTGTGCTTGCCGGTCATCAGAACGCATCGCGACGGAGCACAAACTGCCTGTCCCGCGTAAAACTGAGTAAAACGAATGCCCTGGTTTGCGATTCGGTCGATGCTGGGCGTTTTGATGATTTTCTGACCGTAACAGCCCACTTCGTTGTACCCCAAATCGTCAGCCATGATGAAGATGATATTCGGCAGCTTTGAATCTGCTGTCGATCGAGTCGAGGTCTCAATGTTTGTCGGTTCAATGCTTTTCGGTTCATTACCACTCACATGGGTAGAGTAAAAAGCAAGTAATGTTGCAAACGCAATAACGAAGGCGGGGGTTTTGTTTTTCATCGAAATCCTCAAAAGTTGACGAAGCTATCCTAATTCCAAACTCAAACAATTTCGAGCAGGTTGTGCCAAATTTCCATTGGATTCAAAAGCTCGATGCAAAAAGTGACCGTCAAAGAATGCGTTATCTCTTTAGCAGATACTTCGCCAAGTCCGCGACCTCATCGACGGTCATTCGCTCAAGCAACCCCTCTGGCATGATCGATTTGGTCTGCGGCTTTGATCGTTCGATATCGTCAAAACGGACCTTGATCAATTTGCCATTGGAATCCGCGTACGTTATTTCTTCGCCTCGCTCGGCATACAAAACGCCTGAGAAAGATTTGCCGTCATACGTTTCAATCAAAATCGGTGTATGCCGTGGAGCGATTTCTTTGCTTGGCTCCACGATCGATTCAAGCAATCGGCCCAACGCCATATTGGAAATGTTGGATAAATCGGGACCAACGTTTCCGCCTCGTCCATCGACTTGGTGGCATTTGGCACATTGCCCGAATCGACTGTTGAAGAAGATCCGTCGCCCAGCGTCGGCGTCCGCAGAAGCTAACTTCGATTGAACGGTTGATGTCAATTCAAATGTTTTGGACCGTAGTTTTTCTACTTTCAGCAATCTTGCCGCTGATGGCAAAGCAGACCGTTGGATGCTTTCTCGCTCTGTTGATGACAAATCTGAATTCAACATCGACTGAACTGCAGTTTGGCCCAATTTGGAATCTTCCATACAAAGTTCTAAGAGCAATTTGCGATCCACTTCGTTAACAGGATCGAGTCCAATGATCGCTTCGATCGTGTTCTCGCCAAACTTCTTTCGGTCGTTTGCAATTTCGCGAATGAGTGTTTTGGATTCGCTGTTCCCAATTCCACGAATTGTTTGGATGACTTCTCGAACCACGTTTTTCGATTCCGCATCAAGAAGATTTCGTAGCAGCTTTAAATTCAATTTTGGATGATTGTTGTTGAAACTGTCTCGCCAGCTGACACTTTGGAGTTTCCGCAATGCGACGATCAACGTCTCGGGCGATGTCGCCTTGCTCGTCAAGATTTCAGCCAAAATGTTGGCTTCCGCTTTTTCAAATTCAGAGCCCGGGCGGTTATTGTTGATTAAATCAATCGCAGCGAGATACGACTCAAACAGTCGACCGGTCAGTGGTCGAGTCTTCATTTCGATTTCCAATTTTCCAACGAATGGCTCTAGCCGTTTTTCGCCAATCCAGCGAATTGCCACGAATCGAATTTCCGGATCTTCATCCGCAAGCAATTCTGCGACGCGTGCTTCAACTTGTGGATCATCAGAACGTTCACGCATCAACAATGCGAGGCCAAGCCTTTGCTTTGCATTGGCGGGAAGCTTGAGATTCACAAGCTGTTTGTTGGAAAGCGATTTCGCAAGTGCGAATCGTGCCGCTTGTTGAACGTACGGATCGTTATCGCTCAGGAAACTAATCACAAGAAGCGTGTTGATTGTTTTGTTACTTCTGCGAATCAAAGTCGCTTTTTCGAGTGGCGATAAAGCGGCTTGGATAGCCTTTGGAAAGTCAATCAACTGTGGTTTTAAAACCGCCGCGGCGCGTTGGCGGTTGGAAACGTCAGTGTCGTCGAAAGGATAAGCATTTGAGAGTTTGGTTAGGGGGGCGGGGTTTTCTTTTGACTTGTAACTCAATTTCCAAATGCGGCCATGACCATGAAGTTCATAAGACCGTTTGCACCAATCGCTAATGTAGATGGTTCCGTCTGGTGCGGATGCAATTCCAACCGGTCGAAAGTCTTTTCCCCCTTTGATGATCGTTTCTGGTTTGGAAGTGAACGTCGCGCCGCTCGGGTTCAGATTGAAGCGTTCGATCGAATGCAAACCCCATGATGTGGATAGCATGACCGATTCGTTTTTCGATTTGGACATTGGATCGTAACGAAGGATACCGCTGGGAGCTTCTCCTGTTCCGGAAACCAATCCCAGTGTTCCAGGAAGTTCACCGAACCAGGCGGTAAACGGGTGGGTGCCGCGACGTCCAAGTGAAAATCGGTAACCGTAATCGCCTCCTTCAACGATATGCAAAAGTCGGCAGGGTGGGCGCCAATCTGGATCGTTATCGATCGCAAACAGATTGCCGACTTTGTCGAATGACAAACCGAATGGATTCCAAAATCCAGTCGCGATTCGTTTGAGTTTCTTGCCCTCCAGATCGCAGGAATAGATGTTGCCGCCTTCGCCGCCGCCAGACAGGGTCGTCCCGTCCGTACCGATCAGTTTGTAATCGACCCCAAGATTCTCTCCAAATCCGAAATACATCTTTCCCACTTCATCAAACGCCAATCCGGACAAGCCGTTGTGGGGATAATCGCCTTTGGTCTGCAGATCGATGATGATCGTGTTTTCGTCCGCCTTGTCGTCATTGTTTTTGTCACGCAATCGAAAAATCTGTGATCGCGATGCGACATATAGCGATCCGTCCGGCGCGAACGCCATGTTCATCGTCGCGGTTGAACCTTCGAAAAAGTTGGTGACCTTGTCCGCTTTTCCATCACCGTTGGTATCGTCGTAGATTCGTATCCGATCCGTTTTCGGACCGGCGTAATCCTTTGGGCGAAAATGCGTATGGCTTTCGATACAAAACACGCGGCCGTTTTTGTCGACGGCGATTCCCGTTGGTGTGACGATATCGGGTTCAGAGGAAAAAAGCTCGATGGACAAGCCATCGATAAGCGATTCAGGTTTGTCGATTTGGGAAAAGAGAATCGCTTGATGAGAAAGCACGAAAACAAGAAATGTGAAAAGCGAAAACGCTTGCGATCTTTGGTTGAACATCGTCTACATCAGAAAGGGTGTTGATAAGGCTTTATTTTAACCTGTGTAATCACCGATTAACATCGATCTTGGGTTGGTGTTTTTTTGTTCAACCGGCTGGGCACGTTTCCGCGATTCTTGATCAGTTTGGGTGATCGGTCCGTTTTTATTTGACGGATTGTGCTTTGACGGATCGTGTTCTGATTCGCGGCCCGTTGGGCACGCAGTTTAACAAGATCAGGGCAGGCAATTTAACAAAACCAGTTCCGGTGGTTTTCCAAACCAGGGCAAGCGGTTTAACAGCCCTGGTGCGGTCCGTTTTTGTGTACCGCGTGGGCACCGCCCCGCGATTCTTGATCTGACGAAAAATCGAATCGCGTTTGAGTCGTGCTTTACATTTCGATTCGCCAGCATTGGTGAATGCGTTTGTTGCGGAAGTCTTCGGGGACCGTTTGGTTGCTAATGTTGCGGATGTTTTTAAATGGTGGAAGATTTTCAGTGTCCAATTTGAACGTACGATAATTCGTGGAAAAATAAATGACGCCGTCGGAGCTCATCCGCTTCGATGCTTCGGTAAGTAACTTCACATGTTGCTTTTGAACTTCCCAAACCTCATCTGTCTTCTTACTGTTAGAAAACGTAGGAGGATCGATCACCGCCAGATCGAATATCGGTTGTTCGGGAAGCTTTTCCAAATACTCCATCGCATCACCCGATTCGAAAACAAAGCTCGGTCCGTGAAACCGATTGATGCTCATGTTTTTCTTGGCCCAATCGACATAGGTATTGGAAAGATCGATATGGGCGATCGACATCGCGCCGCCATCGGCTGCGTAAACGGAAAACGCCCCGGTGTATCCGAATAGATTTAGGACACGTTTGCCTTTCGCTTCGCTACGGACTTTGTCGCGGGCAATTCGATGGTCGAGAAAGAGTCCGGTGTCAACGTAATCGGAAAGGTTCACGATGAACTGCAAACCACCTTCGTTAACGATGATCTCCGATTTGACTTCGCCAAGTTTTTCGTGCTGGGTCTTTTTGCGCTGACGGTTTTTGGCTTTGAAGTGAACGTTGGCGATATCGATGTTCAACGTTTTTGCCGCCGTTTTGCACATCAGTTCTTGCCAAGCTGCGTGCTGACCAATGCTGCGATCGTGCGGTCGCTCGAATTCGACAATGTGCAAGTTGTCTTCGTAGATGTCGACAACGAAGGGGAGTTCCGGAATGTCACGTTCGTAAAGTCGATAACAAGTGATTCCTTTTTTGGGCCACCGACGTAGATGCCTTGCCCGTTTGGTTAAACGGCTGACAAACAATTCGGCTTGCTCACTTGTTTTGTCAGTGACTCCACCAAAAATAGAAATCGGTTTCTCTTTCTCTTTTTCTTTTTCGGGTGTGGGTGCAGTTAGTTCGCTTGAAGTTAGTTCGCTTGAAGTTGTTTCGCTTGGAGTTAATTGCGGCGAACCCATCTGACTATCGCCATTTGATTCGACCTCGTTTGCTGCAGGTTGCTCGCTGTGTATGTTTTGCAAACTCGCCGGCAGAGCCGCAGCATGAATGACATGCGTGTAGTTGAGTGGCGTTTCGCGAGATTGCGAGTGGTCTAATTGCGAGTGGTCTGATTGCAGTTCCGAAGATTGACCGTTGTGTTCATCGTTTGTGGCAGGCAGCGAGCTGGTGTCTTCCGAAGCGACGTCATGTTTATCGTTTTTATCTGATAAACGTTTGTCAGGACGCGGTCCCAAATACTGATAGTACATGCACTCGATTCGACCGTTGTAAAGCTTTCGGCGGCGTGTTGCGCTCTGTTGAATGACGGCTTCGAATCGCGGCATGCCAGTGAGGATAAAGTGCGACCAAGTCGGAAGTCGCTGAAGCGTTTGCGGGAGCGATTTATAAAATTTGGTTAGATCGGATTCTTTCAGTCGCTCGCCGTAGGGCGGGTTGGTGATCACGCAGCCGTATTCTTTTTTGCTGCGCAGATCCTCGAAAGCGGCTTGTTGGAAATGGATTTCCGATTTAAGCCCGACACGGTTGGCATGGTACCTCGCTAACGAAATGGCCTCAGGGTCGATATCATTACCGATGATCGGTTCGATTTCGGAATTGCGATTCTCTTCGACCACTTCGCGAAATTGCTTTCGATAGTCGCTCCAGATCTTTCCGGGAAAATCTTGCCATGATTCAGCAGAGAACTTTCGATAAAGCCCGGGCGGGATCTTTTTGGCGATCATCGCAGCTTCGATTGGAATGGTTCCGCTTCCACAAAACGGATCAATCAGCGGGCGGCTTGGTTTCCAAACCGAAAGCAAAACCAACGCCGCGGCGAGTGTTTCTTTGAGAGGAGCTTCGCCAACGAGTGTTCGGTAGCCCCGCTTGTGGAGGCTGGGGCCCGTTGTGTCGATCGTCAGCCGAGCAAGATCATCGCGGAGGGCGATTTCGATTTGATATAGGGCACCAGATTCCGGCAGTGTGTTGGTTCCATGCGACGATTGCAAACTCTCTGCGATCGCACGTTTGACGCTTCGTTGACAAGCTGGAACACTGGAAAGCTGCGATTTGATGGAACGGCCTTTGACCGGAAATTTTCCGTCGACTGGAACGAAATCCGCCCAACGTAAGTACTTCGTTGTCTCAAACAGCTGGTCAAAGTCTTTGGCTTCAAAATGGGCGACTTCGATGAGAACCCGGTCCGCACTCCGCAGATTCAGATTGGTTAACGCGATCGTGCTCTCGTCTCCAGTGAATCCGACCCAGCCTGGTTGAAGTCCCTTGGCGTCGATTCCAAGGTTCTTGAGTTCGCGTTTGACGACCGATTCTAGACCAAAGGCACAGGTGGCAATTAGTTGGTACTGACTCACAAATGGACGCCGTTCTCAAATTGAGATTTTATTTTAAGGAGAAAATTGAAATTCGACGAAAAAACGTCGTTGTTGAGAGTCCACAACTTTTGGCACAGATATTGCGTTCTATTTGCAGCGTGAGCGGGCATAATAGCCCAAAGTTCTTATCTCTTCTCTCTATCCGCCGTTCAGGGTTAGCCCGCTCATCTCTCCAAACTATTATACCTGTTCGAAATTTTCGTGTTTGGAAATTACGAGCTAGTCGTTTTATATGAAAAAGGCCGCCATCGTTTGGGCGGCTTTTTTTCGTTTCTCGGCGTTTGCACCTTCAAGCCTGAGAGCCTGAATCAAGATCGTGGGAAGGGATGGCGGGGGTTTCATCCGTTTTTTTCAAAAAGCATCATCCTGCCACTTGGATTGCGTCGGCAAATGCCCCTGAAGCAAGCCCCTGAAGCAAGCCATAGACGCTTACCAATCGAGTGGACTTAAGCCGCTCGTCTCTCCGATGAGTAGTCCATGCCGCTCAAGGGGAGTTCCTTTTGGGCATCTTGGAAGCTGATTCGATTGGATTGAGGGCCAGGTGCTTGATCGGCGAAGTCGCGGAACGAAACTGCGTCATGCCATGAAACGAATTTTGAGAGTCGGCCAAGAAGCGACGCCCGGGATTTGGAAGAAAATGGCGTTGTGATCAAATCCTTAACGATTGCTCCGCATGCCAGCATGAATCCCTGAATGAAACCAAGGGATCCTGCAAATCGCCAAATCGCAGACTGGGAATCGTTTCCGCTCACTGCGTCGAAGTTAAATCCATCATCTGCAGAGATTTTTGCGGACGTATTGACCTTGGTTTCGAAACCAATCGCCTCAAGGGTTAGTGCCAATTCCAGACCAAAACTGGTTTCGCCAAAATCTTGCAAGCAATCGACTTGGCTGATTGCTTCAACACTATAAAAACCAGCAACCTGATGGGGACCGATCGGGTTCTGATACTCTGCGTCGATCTCTGCGGCAAATTTCCCTGCTCCGACAAAACGATTTTTGTAGAAGAGTGTGTTTTCGATGCCAACGCAAAGAACGTTTTCCTTGTCATCTTTGATGATCGGGCAGACAGAGCCAATGCATGGATCGTCAAAATCTTCTGCAATATTGTCACACCAACCGTGATTGACTTTTACACCACAACCAAGCAAATGCAGAATCGGCGATGATGCTCGCTCAACCGCGGCCGCTAAATGGGCGCCAAGGCGATCTGTGCTTGACCCTCGCGCCTTTTGAGACGACGTATTATCCGCGATTTCAACGAAGTGAACTTCGCTCGCAAGATTGTATGGGTCGGAGTAGTTTCCTGCATGAGTTACAATGATTTCGCAACTGGCGGGGCGATTCTCCAAAACAGAAACGAGAGTCGATTCAAATCGCTCTGTATCATCTGTGAATGGAATGACTATCGAAAGTTGTGGCATGAGAACGATAAATCCACGACTTGGTTGACCATGAAATTGGAATCAAGAGATCGATCGGGGTTCGATTCCGACCAACTCTGAAATTAGAATCGGTAAGTCCGAGTCCATTGAATCAGTGGAAATAGGGATTTCGCAGCACAAGTTGAACTTGAAATCAGAACAACACGGTAAAAGATAACGATTAGAAAAACGACAATGATTGATCCCATTTCGGACGAGCTGAAAATTTTTAAAATCCGCCAGCAATTCGATGATTCGCGTGAAGATGACGCCGTCGCGGCAATTGATCGTGAATTTTCCAATGGAAATTACCTCCCTGACCTCGCTGGGAAATCGGTTGCGATTTCTGCCGGTAGTCGTGGTATTTCCAACATCGCGAAAATAATCAAGGCGATTGCTAGCAATGTGAAGAAGTTGAATGGCATTCCGTTCATCGTTCCGGCCATGGGAAGTCACGGTGGTGGAACCGCTGATGGGCAGACCGCTGTGCTTAAGAATTACGGAATTACCGAAGACTTTTGCCAATGCGAAATTAGATCTTCAATGGAAACAATTACTGTTTGCCAAGCCAATGAAGGTTTTCCCGTCCACTTTGATAAGGAGGCATCTCAAGCTGACTATGTGATTGTTTGTGGAAGGATTAAACCGCATACCGATTTCACTGGTCCGATTCAAAGTGGCCTGATGAAAATGATGCTAATCGGGTTGGGCAAGCATGAAGGTGCGAAAGTTTATCACAAGGCAATCAAGGACTACACGTTTGATACTATTGTCCGCAGTGTAGCTCGCGAGGTGATCGATAAATGCAATATCTTGTGCGGAATTGGGATTGTTGAAAATGCGTTTGAAGAAACTTCGCACATCGAAATGGTCGCTCCTGATAAGATCGAATCTCGAGAAGAAGAGCTCTTGGAATTGGCAACGGCGCAAATGCCGAAACTTCCGTTTGACCAGGCTGATTTGTTGATCATTGATGAAATTGGCAAAGAGATCAGTGGAGCTGGAATGGACACAAATATTATCGGCAGAAAGTATTATGATCATTTTCCGGCCGATCATGAATTCCCCAAAATCAAACGGATTGCAGTCCGCGGTTTAACTGAGGCGACACACGGGAATGCAACCGGAATCGGGATGGCGGAGTTTTGTCGTACCACTGCGCTTGAAGCGATGAATGTCGAAACAACGAGGATCAATTGCTTGACTGCTGGGCACGTTACTGCGGCGATGTCGCCGATTGATTTTGCGACCGACAAGGAAATCATCGATCAAGCTTTGAACACAGTTGGGTTCTGCGACGCGACGTCGGCCAAGGTAATGTGGATCAAAAATACGCTGCACATTACTGAGTTGTATTGTTCAGAATACTTCTATGAATCAGCAAAGCAGCGTGATGATTTAAAAATTTTGACGGAACCGACAAACTTGCCGTTCGATGAAGATGGAAATTTGACCTAGCCGACCACGGTCGCGGATCGCTTCGACGATCTAATGTTTTTTTCCATGACTTTGGGTGGTTTATTTGTTCCAGTAGATCTTAAGCGGTTGTTGTTTTTTGGACGGAGCGATCATTGATGCGGTGCCGACAACGAAATCAGTTTTTCCATTCTCATCAAAGTCGCCGATTTCTAAATTTGGATAAAGCGAGTTGTTTTTTTCGATCGAATATTTGCTGAAATGTTGCCCTCCATTATTTTCCAGATACACAATCGAATCATAATTTTTGGCCTCGGCAATCGGCTGCATGAAGGCACATGCCACAATGTCTAAGTCACCATCCTGATCAAAATCTGCGGCTTTCGCACAATGCACACCGGGCATATGGGTGATGTGATGATGTTGGAATTTAATTTCGCTGCGATCTGCCGATGATTGATTCTCCAACCACTGAATCGAATGATAATCTTTTGGCAATGATGAATCGAAAGTGTCGCCGTTTGTGTATAGCACGTCTTGATCGCCGTCCTTGTCCAAATCGATTAGGACGATGCCGCTGGTTCCGTAACTGGGAAAGTCAGCTTGGAATATCTTGTTTCGCGTGAAGTTCCCGTTACCATCATTAATGAAGATTTCGACCGTCTCGAATTCCTGCGCAATTGCGGCAGCAAAATCGATATCACCATCTTGGTCGAAATCATGAGGGACGATCCGCACGACGCCATGCCGCCTGTCAATCACTTCCGTTGTAAAATTTGATTTCTGGAATCCGTCTCCCGTTCGTCTCATCAACGAGATGCAGCCGTTAAAAAAATAGCCGAATTCACCGACTAGGATATCGGACTTTCCATCGTTGTCGAAATCGGCGACTACCGTCTGGCAAACACGCCCGATGTTTTCCCGCAATACAACTTTCTCAAATCCATCATCTTTCGCATGAAGTAACGTGATAGATCCCCGAGTGGAGTCGGTCGCTTTATACATGCCCAAATCGGAAACGATCACATCAGTATTTCCATCTTGATCGATGTCACAAACGGTTGCATTTACCGGTGCTTTTCCCGTAAGCAGTTCTTTTTGTGGGGTGGCCGAATCAGGGTGGGCGATTCGGACCTTTCCAGAAACCATGTCGCTCGTTAGAAAGACCTTCGAACTGTTGTCCCCTGATCGAATATCTGTGAACAAGATATTGGCGATGCCCGAGTCCTCTTTTTGATCGGTTGGATCAACGGTGAATATCTTCTTCAGCTCCTGACTCGCGGCCACGGCATTCACTTTTTCGAAAAATGTTTCTTCGGATTCGGCTTTTTGTGTGAAATAGGCAATTGTGTCATAGAGATTTGGAGGCGCTAAATCACTGCGTCCAGACATGTTGTAGAATTCGAACCCGCGTTCTACTTCTTTTCGCCAATGTGTGATCGGAAAACTAGCGACGCGTGGCATGCCATGACAATCACCGCAAAAGGCTTCGATTTTTTTGACGCTGACTTCCGAAACTTCACGATCGAGAAAGTACTTGGCAATTTTATCTTTTGCCGGGTCAGCCACTCCAGAATCGTCATTTGGTTTGGGAGGCGTTCCGCATCCAACGAGTGAAATGGTTAAGATCCAAGCGGCGAATGATCGCGACGCGAGTTTCCAGTTTTGCTTTAGAGTTTTTTGGCTCACGTTGTCTGACGCAATTTAATGAATGGGAACCTGGCAAGTGAGAATCTAATGACGTTAGACGTATAAGATTTATTGGCCAGCATATGCCTTAGTTGGACCGAAAAAAGCTGTGGGTGGCAACCCTATATTTTAACCAATAGAGGTTAAAGGCACGGCAACTACCGGCGTTTTGGGATTCCGAACGGTGATTCTTTTGAACGGATGTCGAAATGAACCAAAACGTGACTTTTACGTTAAATGTTCATAAAAACTCTAATTTGTTCAACAATCCACGAATTGCTTTATAATCGAGCGAATCAGCAATTGAGGCAACAGGCAAAATCCAGTGGCGAGATACCCGACCATCTATTCTCTTCATGATGAATCTGGAGACGACGCGCGTTTACAGCACGCAGTTGGTACAAGAGGTTCTGCAGAATCTGAAGCACAGCCTGTGGTCATGTCTCTCAATTCGACGTCACCACTTCCGATGGTGGATCAAAAATACAAGTCGAACGTCGCAATGGACGATGTCTCAACCAAGCGGCTTTCGCAGCAGGATACCGGTGAGAGCATTCGACTGACGATCGAAACGGCGACGGGTAAAATTTGGGTTGAAGGAAATTCGCTTTTTTGTGCTTGTCCACAATGTTCAGCGCCGATGTCGGTTCGGATGTGGTTGTTGACGGCAGACTGTTGGCAATGTGGAGCTCGCATTCAATTGACGCGAGAACAAGAGGAAGCCGTCGAGCGGTTGCTGCAGGAGAAGGAGCCTCCGAAAAAAGCCGCGATTCAGCCAAACAGAATGGCTCCTGTCCGTGAAACTGTTTCGCCGTCGGTTGCGCCTCAATCCGAACCAGCATCGAGGACGAAGCCGCCAGCTCCAAGACATATCAGCCGAAACAAACGTCGAAGGAAGTCCGCTGGTGATGCAACGCCACTGGAGAGAATCCGGCGCATGCGTGAGCGACGTTCAACGATTGCTCGCATGCGAGAGACGTTTCGGATGACTCCGGCTTGGTTGATCAGTTTTTTGTTGCACCTGATTCTGATCATTATCTTATTAATGTTGTACTTCGATCATCTTCTGGAATCAAAAGATGATTCGATCACGCTCTCAACCGCAATCTCTGTCGTAGATGAAGAGGGGGGGGAAATCACGGTCGCTAAAGCTGAACAGGATCTGGATTTTGAAGCACCCGTTCCACGCGACGCAGACTTGGCCGATGCGGATGTCCGTGAATCGATTCTCAAGGCGGATCAGGATGCAAAAGAACTTCGAGTGGATGACGACCCGCAAACACAATTGCCTGATTTGAATGATGTCAAACGGAGTCTCACAACGAATCAAGGGCAATCGGCTCGATTCGTTGCTCGCGATCCACGGCTGCGAGTCGAAATGTTGAAGAAAGAGGGAGGCACGTCGGTGACCGAAGCCGCAGTTGCTCGTGGGCTTCGTTGGTTGGCTCAAGTTCAAAACTCAGATGGAAGTTGGAGTCTTAACGAGTACAAATATCATTATCGAAAAAATAATCGTGGTGACATGGCAGGGACGGCTTTAGCACTTCTGCCGTTCTTGGGTGCTGGGCAAACGCATGAGGTTGGCCGCTATAAATCGACGGTAGCGAAAGGTCTTCGGTGGATGATCGAGCATCAAGATTCAAATTCAGGCGATTTGCGTGGTCGTTTGAAGAGCAATGTTGGGATGTACGCTCACGGTCAAGGTGCCATCGTATTGGTGGAAGCCTACGCGTTGTCAGGTGATGAGCAATTCCGACTCCCTGCACAAAAAGCGATCGACTTTATCGTCGGCTCACAGCACATCACCAACAGACGTTCAAACCGGGGCGGTTGGAGGTACAATCCAGGAACCCTTGGGGATACGAGTGTTACGGGTTGGCAAATGATGGCGTTGCAAAGTGCGCTTTTGCCCCAACTGGGACTCGATGTTCCGCGGAAAACCATTCTGTATGCCAGCGATTTTCTGGACTCGATGGGAAACCGAAAGTCGAATAACTTTCCGGCGGGAACACGATATCGATACTATCGTGGATCTGACTTTTCGCCTGCGATGACCGCCGAAGCCTTGCTTTGCCGAATTTATCTGGGCTGGAAGCGAGATGATGTGCGTTTGAAAATTGCTACAGAGCATCTATTGAATAATGCTCCGCCATCTAAAAAAGAAGGCGGCGAATATAACCTCTATTATATTTATTACGCAACGCAATTCTTTCACCACTATGGCGGTGAGGAATGGAAAAAATGGAATTCGCAAATGCAGAAAATGCTGGTTCCACTCCAGCGAACCACAGGGAATTATGCAGGAAGTTTCGATGCCGACCGTTTTGCGTGGGGGAATCAGGGTGGCCGTATCTATTCGACATCGTTAGCGGTTTGTACTTTGGAAGTCTACTACCGCCATCTTCCGTTGTTCAAGCAAATCGATATCGATGCAGATGAATCTGTTTCGGTTGAATAAAAGAGTTGATAACGCTGTGTCCAATATGAAAATCACCTTGAACAGCAATGGTCTCCTTTTGCATTCCCTGCTTTTTGCGTTTTTGATTTTGGATACGCAGGCATTGCGATCTCAAGAAGTTGAGTTTGTTGACGGAAAACAAATCGAACTCGCCAATGTCGGAGAAGTTTTGCGGATCAACGAATTGGTTCGCAACCAGGCATTTGATGCTGCGGCAAAGGCCGCAGTCGATTTTCACAGTAGTGACATCCGAGGTTTTTTTCGGGTTGTGGACAAAACCAAAAACAATTGCCGATTGTTTTTACCAGCAAAAAGGTTTTTGGATCTGGAGTTATCATCCTGGAAAGTTGCTTTTCCCGAGGCTTACGTGAAGTATCGTGAATTGATCGACGCCGAAGCAAATTTGATGTATCGAGCGGCGAAACAAGCTCGTGACTCAGAAGCTTTGCAGGGAGTTGTAAGTAAATATTTCCACAGCCAAATCGGTGATGAAGCAGCGGATCTGTTGGCCAAGTTTCATTTCGAAAGCGGCGAATTTTATTCGGCAATGGAGTTGTGGGATTCGTTGATTCATGATCCCAACTTTCCGGTGAGGTCGTTGCTTCGATATCCCGATTCGAATTTGTCACCAATGGACTTGATGGCGAATTCGATGTTTGCTTCGTTGTTTGCGAATGACATGGCAACGGCGGACCAGAAGTTGAAGTATTTAAAATTGAATTACGCAAATTCTCGATTCAACGTACTTGGTGAATCAGAGTTGCCGTTTCGAAAACTGGATGAAGTTTTCGCTCGTGAACGAGTGCTTATGACCTCAACGTTGGGGCGAAATGATTCTTTGTCTCAGAGGGTATCGGATCGCCAACCGGTTGATATCAAGGGCCGCCCGATTTGGGTAAATCCGATCAACGCAATTTCTAAATCAAAATCGCCAACCTTTCAGGCCTATTCATCGGTAAGTGATGGTGCGTCCCAATCGATTACAACCACCGTAAAGATGTTTTCCGGCGCTGCGTATTGGTGCGATGAGCATCAAGTCTACAAACGTTCGACTGAAAGTTTCGATGGTGATGAGGAGGTGATTTGGGAGACTTTATTGAAAAATGAAACCGTAGAAACCAGTCGCCAAAAAATAGGAAATCCTCGGTTTGATGTCGTAATTTCCGATGGGAAATTATTTGCCCGAATGGGTGATTCCAGAACAACCTATCGGAATGATTCTGTCACTCGTAACCGAAGTTACTTGATTGGCTTGAACTTGCGTCGTGGTGGTCGAAGCTTGCCGGGCTTTCCGGTTTCAAATGAAGATTCGAGAATCGAATTTGAGTCCACGCCGCTGTTTTCAAATGGCAAGCTATTCGCGTTAAAACGAAAGTCGTATCGCGATAACTCGGTCTCGCAATTGTTTGTCGAGTGTTTAGAGCTCAGTCCATCGAATCGACTTTCACAACCGAAGAGGGCTTGGTTGACCGAACTGGGATCTGGAAATACCGCAGGCCAAGCCATAGCCGATGAGGTTAGTAACGTTCGTGTTCACAAATTCCGAAATCGGATTGTCGTAGCAGCGTCTGGATTTGTCGGTTGTTTAAATGCACAAAACGGGGCGGTTGAGTGGGTTGCAGATTATCCTCGTGATCGATTTGAAACACAAAAGATGTTTCGTGAAGAAACGCCACGACAGCAGAGTTATTGTTTGGAAAAATCGGGTAAGTTATTTGTCGCACCCACCGACTCAGATTTTATTTATTGTTTTGATTTGTTGACTGGAGTTAATCTTTGGAAAACGCAATTGAATCGGACGGCCCATGTACTTGGCCAGACAGATTCGCATTTGTTGGTAAGTGGTGACCAACTGTTTTGGCTTAGCATCAAGACCGGCGTAGTCGACGCTGCTTTTCCCATGGGTTCGAATGTTGGATACAATTCATTCGGCCTCCCTTCGCCTCGCGGAATGGGGCAGGGGGTGATCTCGGATAAATGGGTCTACTGGCCGACACGGGATCGTATTTTTGTTTTTTCATCAGAGTTAACGAACTCAAAATCCCCTCGGCTTTCAAAGATTATTGACTTGAAGATGCGGCAGATGACCGGTGGCAACTTGATGATCGCAAACGGTATCATGTTGATCGCAACTGAAGATCGTTTGTTCGCGTTTGGCGAATAGGTGTTTGGGGAATGGTCGAATTCGGTGGACGGGTCATCCGAGATTCATACAAAGAAAGATGGAATGGACGACGTTGAAAAAATTCAAAGACTTCACCAGTTGTCGTTGAATTTGAAAAACGAATTGGCAAAAGTAGTAATCGGTCAAGAGGACACGATCGAAAAGCTCCTGATTGGGCTCTTCGCTGGTGGTCATTGTTTGCTCGTGGGCGTTCCTGGTTTGGCAAAAACCTTATTGGTCCGTTCTCTTTCGCAAGTGCTTGATCTCCGTTTCAGTCGCGTGCAGTTTACTCCGGATTTAATGCCGTCTGATATAACTGGGACAGAGGTTATTCAGGAAGATCGCTCCACCGGTGAGCGAGTTTTTAAATTTGTGAATGGCCCAATTTTTGCCAATCTTATTCTTGCCGACGAAATTAATCGCACGCCGCCCAAGACACAGGCTGCGTTATTAGAAGCGATGCAGGAAAAACAGGTTACCGCCGCGGGAACAAAACACTCCTTGCCTAATCCGTTTTTTGTTTTGGCGACTCAAAACCCAATCGAACAAGAAGGAACTTATCCTCTTCCTGAAGCTCAGCTCGATCGATTTATGTTTCAAGTGTCGGTTGACTATCCGACTGAAGCTGAAGAGTTGGAGGTCATATTGAATACCACATCTGGTTTGGATGAAAAGCTTGACGTGGTCATGGAAAAAGATGAACTTTTAGAGCTGATTCGCGTTGTAAGGCAAGTTCCTGTCGCGTCGCACATCGGGGAGTATGCGTTGAAGTTAACTCGCAAGACACGGCCACAGTTGGAATCAACATCCGAAATGGTGAAGAAATATGTGACGTGGGGAGCCGGGCCACGCGGTGGCCAAAATCTATTGATTGCCGGAAAGGCTCGAGCAGCAATCCACGGAAAGTTTGCCGTCGACGAAGGGGATATTCAGGCGGTTTGTGAATCAGTTTTGTCGCATCGGATTCGAACCAATTTTTCTGCGGATGCGGACAACGTGACGTCGCGGGATATCATCAAACATGTCGTCGAAGAAACGACAAAAGAATCAGGATTCAAATCACATGGACTCCTCCCCAACTTATTTGGATCCAAAAACGCTCAGTGAGTTCAAGGATTTGCGGCTGCGGGCATCAACGATCGTTGACGGGCTGGTGACAGGAATGCACCGCAGTCCGTTTCAAGGCAATTCCGTCGAATTTTCGCAGCATCGCGAGTACGTGCCAGGAGACGATATGCGATACGTCGATTGGAAAGTGTTTGCGCGAACCGACAACGTCCACGTCAAGCAGTACGAAGATGAAACCAATCTTTGCTGTTGGTTGGTTGTTGATCAGAGTCCAAGCATGCATTTCAAAAGTGCAAACGCCGTTTTTTCCAAATATGATTATGCCTGTTGTTTTGGTGTGACTTTGGCGTGGTTGGTGTTGAACCAACGCGACGCGATGGCGTTGGTCACATTTGCAGATGTGGTGAAAAAAATCGTCCGACCAAGCGATCAAAAAGAGAATCTCACCAATATGATTGAAACGTTATCAGGTGAAAGTCAGCACGGTCAAACGAAGAGTAGTGTCGTAAAAACGGATTTTAGATCAAGCTTAGCGGAGGTCGCTGTCGAAGCTCGAAAACGCGGGGTGGTGGTCGTCGTAAGTGATTGTTTTGACGATTTCGAGTCACTCGCGGCTGGAATGGAAACGCTCTGCCATCGGAAGCATCAGGTGATTTTGTTGCAAACTCTGGATCGGGCGGAACTGGAATTCGATATTTCTCAGCCCGTTCAAATGAAAGGTATGGAATCTGATTTGTCCGTGATGATCGATCCGGTCGCGCTTCGAAAAGCTTATCAAAAAGTGGTAGAGAACAGCACAAATATGATTACGCGATTTTGCCAAAAGCAGAATATTCAATTTCAGCAGATCACAACCGATATGAATATTGCATCGGTCTTGCGAAAAATATTGAGATGAACCGATTGCGAAAGTCAGTGCCCGACTCGCGATTTTTGGCTATGGTTTTTCTCTATTCTTCAGATGCCATAATCTGTTTTAGTTCCTTCAATCCGCGATGGACTAAGCCCGCGACACCTGACACACTGCGTTCCATGTGTTCTGCGATTTCTACTAATTTCCAGCCTTGCAAGTAATGCAATTCAACCGCGGTTCGTTTCGCTTCGTCTAACGCATCGAGGGAACCCGCAAGCATTAACACCTGTTCGTTTTTTGCGGCTTTCGCATCTGGTGAAGTTTGATCAGATTTGAGCCATGCTTCGACGCGAGCCGCCGAATTGTCCATTGCGTTTTCGATGGAACGCTCGTTGCGGACATCCCGCTTGTCGCGTTGGAAATCCCGCGTCGCGTGGTAAACGTTCCTCGCTAATATTTGTCGAAGCCAGCCCGCTAATTGTTTATCTGAGCTGCCTTCGTAATTGTTCTGAGCTCGGTGGGCCTGAAGCATTGTTTGCTGGACGAGGTCTGATGCATCCATTTTGCTTTGCAAACGCCTATCCATTTGCATCCGAGCCATTAAGTTGAGATACGACCGAAAGTTATCGATACGCTTTCCAAATTCATGGTCAATTTCTTTTGCCGCATCGCCGTCAGTCGCTGCAGCATCTGCTTTGTCTTGTGATCCGCTCATCTCAGCAAGTTAACATATTTGCAGTGGAATGTCCCTTCAATATCGTATTTGACGCTCTGTGCGTGCAGGTCATGAAGCAGCTATTAATCCAAGAAGTCGCGATCTTGCAATCGGGTTGGGACATATTCTTCGGTCACATAACTGATATCAAGGCTAATCAATGCCTCGACCTCCAGTTTAAAGTCATTGCTGATCATTATGTCGATCTCCTTTTGCCATGGCTTTTTGTTCTCAAACCACGGGTAGCTCGCGATTTGTTTTGCGCGCTTTTTGTCAGTGTCGCTCAGCTTGATTTGCACGCTGGATGACAGTCCACAGCGATCGTAATCTTTGCTTCGTAACCCCATAAACCGTGCCGCTGGAATTGCCATTCTCTGTGATTCATAAGCAAGGTTGATGGATCCCTGTTTGATCACGCTGTAGATGTAATAGCCCCACGGATCATTATCAAGCAGGCAATAGATGGGTAGTTTTAGTTCTTTGTGCATCCGATTTAACAGACGCCGCACCCCTCGTGGAGGCTGCCCACTACCATGCGTCAACAGGCAGTTGTGTTTTTTCCAGAATTCATCCTCGACGAAACGGCTGAACACGGTGTCCTTTTCCACATGCAGGATAAACTTTGCTTTCGTTTTGCCAAATTGAACCATTTCTGGTTCAACGATTGACGGAATGCTATAACCGTTTCGGCCGACCCGGCTGCAATTGAGTTCGACACCGTTGTCGATCAACGTTATGTCGCCCATCATGTTGCCGCGATTCGACGCATACAAATGCAGTTCCTCACGCAAGGAGTCAAGCGTCACCTCGACGTCCTCAATGATGGGATCGCAATCGCTTTGCTCTTCAAAAGTATTTTCTTTGGTTTGACCAATTTTATGCTTGAGCATGTAATACAAGCCTCGAATGCTGGTCGTCTTTCCTTGCTCAATCAGCTTCTTACAGCCGCTTCCAACCAGGACGGTTTGCATAAAGCTTTTGGCTTGAGAAAGATTGAACAGTTCTCGCTTGTTTTTATTGCCTCCCATTTCCACGATTTTTTGCGTTTTGTTAAATCGCACGTTGGAAAGGCTTCGGGAGGGAATGTCGACGTTGGGAGCACGACCGCCCTTCGCCGTTTTTGCGACACTGTCGGCAAGTCCAACGATCGACGTCAACGTCTTTTTGTCTTTTTGCGTCAGGTTCACCGGCGGCGTTTCCTTTTTTGAAGCAGCATTTTTTGATACTGCCGCCTTTGAAACGGACTCGCGGACGGAACGTTTTACAACTTTTTTGATTCGTTTGACTTTACGCTTTGCCATTTAAAATTGAAATTGCAATGGGCCGTTTGGGCCAGATTGAAGAACGACGACACAGAATTGAAAGTGAGCCATTTCTGAACGCCAGAGGTTAGTTTGGGCAATTAGGATAAGCCTTTTTGGGGGAAATGTCATCATGGACATTTTGCTATCGAGCATTTAGACTCGTGAATTCTCCTGAACACCGGCTTTTTGTAAATGACGAAAGCCATCTCGGGCTGATCACGTCAAAGTTAATTTGGTCACAAAACGTGCGGTCCTTTCACTACATTTCCCACTTTTTTCCGTAGATATCAATGATTTTGACGACCGATCCAAAGCTGAAAGAGATTCGAAACAAAGTTGAAGCCGGCGAACGATTGTCTTTGGACGACGGCATTTTGATGTACGAGCCCGACATTCCGGTCAACGATCTTGGGCAGTTGGCAAATCTCGTCAGGGAAAGAATCAATGGCAACGTCGGCTATTACAACATCAATACGCATTTGAATCCCACAAATGTGTGCGTTTATCGATGTACATTCTGTGCGTTTCGAGCCGATCTGCGTAGCGAAAAAAGCTACGTCATGTCCGACGAGCAAATCATCGCCAGAGGCCAGGAGGCCGTCGACAATGGCTGCACGGAGATGCATATCGTCGGCGGATTGCATCATCAAAAAAAGTTTGAATGGTACCGCGATATCTTGCAGATTTTGACTGAAAACCACCCCAGTCTGCATCTCAAGGCTTGGACGCCGGTCGAAGTCAATTGGTTTGAATTTCTGACGAAGCGGTCAATCAAGGAAATTTTACAAGAGCTGCTCGATGCTGGGCTCGGCAGTTTACCAGGTGGTGGTGCAGAGATCTTTCATCCCGAAGTTCGCGACAAAATTTGCGAACACAAAGCCGAAACGAAAGCGTGGTTTGACATCCATCGGGCTGCTCACGAAATGGGAATTCGATCGAACTGCACGATGTTGTACGGACACATCGAAAAGCCTTTCCATCGAATTGATCACCTAATCCGCCTTCGTGAGTTGCAAGACGAAACGGGCGGTTTCCAAACGTTCATTCCGCTGGCGTTTCATCCAGAGAACACCGGCCTTTCAGATATTAAGAAACCGACCGCGGTTATGGATTTGCGAACGATGGCGATCAGTCGCTTGATGCTGGACAACATTGCCCACATGAAAGCGTATTGGATCATGCTTGGGATTGGCACCGCTCAAACAGCATTGTCGTTCGGTGCAGATGATATTGACGGGACTGTCCGACATGAGTTGATCTACCATGACGCGGGTGCGACGACGCCTGAGCTTTTGACGGTCGAACGCATGGAAGAATTGATCCGCGAAGCTGGTCGTGAACCCGTCGAACGGGATACACTTTACCGCAAAGTGATTCGCGATAAAGCCGATCCAAAGAAGTGGACGGTTGGCGAAAAGATTCCAGAATTGGCATGATATTGCTCAACTCAAAACGTTGCTCAACTCAAGACGTTGTTTAACTCAAGACGTTGTTTAACTCAAAACGTTGTTTAACTCAAAACGTTGTTCAACCAACTTGAGCTGATGCCTCCGCAATTTGTCGTATCACGTCCGGAAGCAACTCGCATTCAACGTCGAAGACTTTTTTCTGTAAAGTCTCTGCACTGTCGTTCGCTGATACATCAACAGCACGCTGAGCAATAATGGGCCCATGGTCGAATTCGTTGTCGACGTAGTGAACAGTACAACCGGAAACGCGACAGCCTTTTGCGATGACGGCTTGATGAACCCGCAGGCCGTAAAAACCTTGTCCGGCAAACGCGGGAATGAGACTCGGATGAATGTTGATGACCCGTTCGGTAAAGTCATCGGGAATTAGGACATGTTTTAGAAATCCACCCATGACGACGAGGTCCACGCCGGTTTCACGGATGGGACCAAAGACTTGTTCACAATACTGGGCATCGGTCAGCGACTTCGTTTTCGTTGCGGTACGCACAGGAATGTTGTATTTGTCAGCGAAGGCAATGCCGGCCGCATTTGGATTGCTGGAAACGACCAACGCAATTTCGACGGGCAATTTGCCCTGATCAATGTGAGTGATCAAGTTTTTGAGTGTCGTGCCACCGCCCGAAATCAAGACAGCGATTTGAAATTTTGAAGTGGGCAATCCGGAAACCGTTCAAAAAAAAGTAAATACATCCTTCCTCATAATTTCTGATAAAATGGACGGGTTGTCACCCCGCCTGAAACGGACTCACCACATTTCCAACGAGGTTATTTGATGCACCACTACTCAATCCGGTTGTTTACGATAGTCGCTACGATTCTTTGTTTCTCGAATCACGTTTCGTTCGCGCAGCTTCGAGAGGTCACTGAGCAAGAGATCGCCAAAATCAGAGAGGCACTTCCAGACAAGGCACCAACGAAACCTAAGCAACCTCGCAAGGTCCTTTTGTTTTCCAAAACGGCAGGTTTTCGCCATAGCTCAATCTCGGTTGGCGTAAAGTCGCTGACGATGCTCGGTGAGAAAACGGGTGCATTCACGGCGACGCATACCGAGGATGAATCGATCTTCGAACCGGAACGTCTCAAAGAGTTCGATCTTGTTATCATGGTCAACACGACAGGAGAAATTTTTAAATCAAAAGGGGAGGGGAGTGCAGAACGCGAGGCCCGCTTGAAAAAATCACTGGTCGATTTTCTTAAGTCTGGCAAGGGAATTGCCGGAACACATTCCGCTACCGATACCTATAAAAATTGGAAAGAATACAACGATATGATGGGCGGTGCTTTCGTCAGTCATCCGTGGCATATGGATGTGCCGGTAAGAATCCTCGATGCGAATCATCCGCTTACGAAAGTCTTTGGCGGAAAAGGATTCACGATTAAGGATGAGATTTACCAGTTTCGAAACGACACCGCTAACCCAAAAGATCGTCGAATGTTGCTTAGCCTAAAATCGACTTGGGACGGAACCAAAAAAGGAAATCGCAAAGACAACTTTTACCCGATCAGCTGGATTTCAAAATATGGGGATGGCCGGACATTTTATTGCTCACTTGGTCATCGCGAAGAGATCTATTGGAATCCGATGGTGCTTGAGCATTATCTGGCCGGTTTTCAGTACGCGATGGGTGACCTCGCGGCTGATGCAACGCCAATCGAGGTCGATGTTTCAACAGACTGATTCGTTGAGAACCACGAATAGGGCATCAAGTTGGTTCGTCAATCACTGGATTGGTCAACGAACCAATTTTTTCGATTTCAATCGTGACGGTATCTTCATTTTGGAGATAAACCGGCGGTTTCCGGGCAAGCCCAACACCGTGAGGCGTTCCCGTTAGAATGACAGTTCCAGGCATTAGTGTTGTGCTTCCGCTTAGGAATTCGATAAGCGTTGGGACATCAAAAATCATATCATTGGTGTTCCAGTCTTGCATGATTTCGCCGTTGAGGATCGTCTTGATCTTGAGGTCGTTGGGGTTGGTGATTTCATCCGTGGTGACGAGTGTGGGACCGAGCGGGCAAAACGTGTCAAATGTTTTGCCTTTGCACCATTGCGATCCACCAAATTTGATTTGCCAGTCGCGAGCGCTGACATCGTGTCCGCATGTATAACCCAATACAAAATCGAGGGCGTTTTCTTTGGAGACGTTTTTGCATTTCTTTCCAATGACGACCGCAAGTTCACATTCGAAATCGACTTGTTCGCTTTTTAAATGCGTCGGAATTTCGATTGGGTCGTTTGGGTTTTGGAGAGTTGTTGGTGACTTCATGAACAGGATTGGATAATCTGGTTTCGGCAGGCCTCCTTCTTGTGCATGAAAAAGGTAATTTAATCCAATGCAGTAAATGGTTGGTGGATCGACCGGCGCCAAGATTTTTTTCACGTCAGCGATGGTTGGTGTCACAACTGGGTTGTCGTAAATCGACCCGTCCAACTCAAGGATTCCGTTGGCTGTTTCCGCTGCGAATTTGATTTTGTTTTCCGAGTCTTGGTACCGAATGATTTTCATTTGAGTTACGCGTTGGTTTGAAAAAAATGATTATTGGGATGGGGCAAGTGCGTTAGGCGTTTTGTTTTCCTTTGCCGGAAACCAAATATCGTAGCATTAAAAGAATGGGTTGACGATGATCTGAATTTGCAAGAATCAGGATAGGGATCAGACTTTGGTCGACAGTGATTCGGTGATGACTTCGCAATCCGGAAGACTATCTAAAAACATCCGTCCGTAGAATTTCGTTTTGATTCGCGGGTCGAGTACGACAACGATTCCGTTATCGGATTGTGTCCGAATCAGTCGACCGAATCCTTGTCGAAATTTGACGATGGCTTCAGGCAGTGAATACTCTTTAAACGGATTTCCGCCATCCTCTTTGATTTTTTCCATACGGGCCTCGACAAGCGGATGATCAGGGACGGCGAACGGAAGCTTCGTGATGATTACGTTTTGAAGCGCTTCACCCGGCACATCGACACCTTGCCAAAAGCTATCGGTACCAAAAAGTACACCACGTGGATTCCGTTTGAAATTTTCAAGCATGATGCTGCGAGGTGTGCCATCAGCTTGTGAGTAAAACGCATAATCATTTTCATTCAGCCAGCGGAGAATCCGTTGACCAATTCGGCGCATTAGGTCGTAACTGGTGAACAATGCAAACGCATGGCCGTTCGTTCGTTTGATGTATTTTTTGATCGCGTTCGCCGTTGCTTCTTCGAATTCGTTTTTGCTCGAACTGGGATCCGGCATGTCTGTAACGCAAATAAGCTTTGCCTGTTTCTTGTAGTCGAAAGGGGAATCAAGTTGAACCGTATTGGTGGACGTCAGGCCTATTCTTGATTTGAAAAAATCAAAATTCCCCTCATTATTCAATGATAATGTAGCGCTGGTCAGCACGACCGTTTTGGTTTGCTCGAACAGCATGCTGCGAAGCGCTGGACCGACATCGATCGGAGCCGCAATCAACGAGATTTTCGGCGAGCTTCTTCGCCAGGCAACTTCCAGCCAATAGACACTCGCTTCGACGGCCTGTTTGTGCCATTGCTGAATCACGTCTGAAAGCATGGCGACTCGATCTTGGGCCGACGTCAAATCCTGCCGCTCTTCTTCCTTTTCGATCTGACTTGCTTTACGGCGGATCATGGCCGCAAGTTTATCGAGTGCAGGAGAGAGATAGTTAGTGACGATTTCGGCTTGATGAACTCGAGCAATCGTCGACGAATTCTTGTCTTTGTTTTTTGACTCGGAAAGCCAGACCAGCAGATCGCCAAAGAATGCGTCGCACAATCGGTAACATTCCACGACTTGTTTTTGGGCATCGACCATATTGTGATGAACCAGCAAGCCTTTGTTCGCAGTATCATGGAAGAGCTTGCGTAAGACATAGTCAACTTGTCCGGATGTAACCGAGATCCCAAGGTGGTCTCCGGCGACGGCTTCAACGGTATGAGCTTCGTCGAGAATGACCGTGTCGTAATCGGGAAGCAGTTTGACGCCCGATTGGCGAAGTGAAAGATCGGTAAAGAAGAGTGCGTGATTGACAACCAGGATTTGCGCGTGTTGCATGCGCCGTCGCGATTGAAAGTAAAAGCAGTCTTTGAAGTGTTTGCATTTTTTACCCATGCAGTTCCCGCTGTCGCTAGCGACTTCATCCCAAACGGTTGGTAAAGGATTGATCGGCAGGTCTGCCTTGGAGCCGTCGGTCGTTTGGATTGCCCATTGGCGAATCTTGTGCAGTTGTTCACTTTCCTCGATATTGCCAAAGAGCGACGCGCTACGAGCAAACGCTGCTTCGGTTCGGCGGAGGCTAACGTAGTTGCGGCGACCCTTGACCAAAATCGCCGAAAATTCGAGCGGAATGACACTGTTGAGAAACGGAAGATCCTTTTCGATCAACTGTTCCTGAAGTGAAATCGTATGAGTCGAAACAATGATTGGTTTCGTTTTTTGTGTAGAATCCGCTGAGGTGTGTTGGGCGGTTTCAAGGATTGCTGGAACCAGATACGCAAAGCTTTTTCCGACGCCGGTACCCGCCTCGGCGATCAAATGTCGCTGCGATTGGATCGCCTTTTCAATCGCCGTCGACATGGCAAGTTGTTGTGGGCGATACTCGTAGTTTTTCAGGCGTTTGGCGACTAATTGGTCTTGCCCCAAAATCCTGTGTGAATTGAATTTTTTTTCCGTCAATAAACCACTTTTTGTTAAGCTTTTTCAGGCCGATTTTGCGAGTTGAATTGAAAACTGTTAAAATCCGTTGGGTTAAAATGGGCCCTGCAGGAAATTCTTGGGACTCCCCGAACGTCACTTTTTCCAAAATTCGACCGATTCGCTGTTGAATAATTTTGCTTTTGGCCAATGTTTATAAAACGTGATTCCAGATCGTGATTCCGGCACGTGATGGCGAGATTCGATGTCTGTCTTCCTTTTTTTCGCAAAAGCTGTCCCGAATGTCTGACCTGTTTTTATTGAGTAGGCAATAAAGAATGTCAATCGAATTTCACTGCTCGGAATGTTACGCGAAAGTCATTACACCAGATGAGACAGGCGGAAAACAGGGGAAGTGTCCGTATTGTACAGCGATCATCCACATCCCAGAACGAAACCCTGCCGCTGTCGTTCCCCAACCGGTTCAAACGAATCCAGTCGTTGCCCCGCATTCGCAGCCTGTGATCCAGCAGGGGCAACCAGTGCCGCAGCAAGGGCCGGCTCCGCCCTCAACATTGAATGATCCTTTCAAGCCGACGGGCGATAAGACCGCCCAGCCGAAAGACGTATTGGTTGAGAAACAATTGGGATTAGACCGTTGGGAGGAGAAGCTTGGTGATGGGACGTGGGGTGAGGACACCACGCTATCTTTCAAAATGCGAAAAATGGTCGCACAGGAGCATGCCAAGAATCGATTGGTCGGACCTTCCCAAGGGCTGATCGTCGTTGCAGCGATTAATCTGATTGCAGTAGCCATCGGGATCATTGGGTTGATGGTTTACATTCTTTACCACTCCCAGTACCAGTTTGAACCTGATGTGTTTTACGTCATTCTTTCGGCGGTTGTGTTGAGCATTCACATGATGGCATCCGCAATGATCATGATTGGCGGAAACAACATGAAGTTTACTCGAAGTTATGGGATGGCTTATACAGGTGCGATCTTCGCTGTGCTTCCGTTGAATTTGCTTTTTCCGGTAACGATTCCTTTTGGCATCTGGGCGATTGTTACGTTGAATCAGCCAGCGGTCGGTGAAGGGTTTAAACGACATTGATTGAAGGACGTGGATCAATGGAAAAACACAGAGCGCGTCTAGTCATTCGTTTTGTTTTACGTTAGATCATTGAACGATGGGCCCATAGTCCTAACGCTGGATTCCGAACGAAAAAGAATTTTCCGTCGGCGTCCTCGTTCCATCCATCCTTCAAATTTTGAAAGTCGTATTTTTCTGCGGCAACGGAGTAATCGACATGGTTGTATCCGACCGATTCGATCTCTTCTTTTGAGATGTTTTCCGTGGCATAGGTGATCTTGAAGCGATTCTCTGATGAGCCGTGAATCAAATGCGCGGCGGCGGACAGGTTGTTGCGGAGTTCGGCATTGTTGTCGACGAACGACATGACTTCGGGCGAAGTTCGATAACCGAACTTTCGAATCAGACGATCTATTTCTGGATCTTCCCCAAACGTCTTCACGCCTTTTGCAAGGACGGTAAGTTCGCCATCGTCGTCAATCAACATGCGCGTTCGATAGACGGATTTATTGCCAATCCAGGTGCTGTGGAATTCCTCAGGGTCCAGCCAGGCGACAACGCGTTTCGGTCGCTCGTCAAAGATCTTGACGTTGACTTTTTGGGCGAGGTCCGCCGCAGCGTAGAAGCAATCATGATCGTCACCAATATACAAACCACGAATCACGTTCTCGCCAGATTCATCTTCCCCAATGACGGTCAGCACAAACAACAGTGGTAGGTCTTGGCAAAATTGCTCTTGTGCATGGTTGAGGATGCTTCGTAGCGGGTTGTCCGCGCGGCCCATGACGCGTTCCATTCCGTATGCCGCGCTAATGAAATGGCTTTCGTTGATTCCATCCACGCCGCCTGTTCCCACAAAAATATTTTTGTTGTAGTTGGCCATGCCGATCACCTCGTGTGGGACAACTTGCCCGATCGATACGATTAAATCATGTTGCTTTGACCAGAGCAGTTTATTTAGCTGTGCTTTCCATGGCTTTTTCCAAATGCCTTCGGTCATTTGTTCAACAAACTCGGCGGAAACCTCTCCGATGGTCACGACATCGTTCCGCCAATCGTGAACGCGAAACAGTTCTTTGGGAACGTTGGGGAACATCTTGTCCAATTGCCAGTCGGGCATCGCAAAATGGGTTCCTAACGCAGGCATGATATCGGATATTGATTCGCCGTAGTGATCATGCAGCAAGCAAGTGATTTCGCCAGCGCGACTTGGGAATCGAGTGAAGTCAGGGGGCAACGCCAGGACGTTTTTTCGTTCGCCTAAATCAGAAAAGACTTGCGAAATGATTTCACCAAGTTCTTCTGAGTGGATTACGGTGTTTGGTGAGCCTTTTGAGAAGTAAGTTGTCATTTTCGCATTTTTCGGTAATTAGATTTTCGTTGCAGCTTGTTGTTGTAAAGCAGCTGCAAAGTGTCACGTGTCTATGATTCGTTTGCCTCACCGTCGATTAAACCGAGGTTTTCACACCGAGCTTCTTTCGAGTTGGTGGAATTGCGGCGCAAGTTTACCGCAGCGATGCGGTATGCTTCGACTTCGAAGTGGTTATCGTAATACGGATTTTTGCCTTTGTATTTCATGTAAGCCGAAGAAAGAAAATACGCAGGTATAAAGAATAGACCCCAACGCTCATACTGCCGAACGTGGACGTGTTCATGGTCACGGGCGGCCTCTAGCGATTCTTTATCGATTCCGATAATCGAATGTCCGAGAGTCATCGCGCAAACGTTGTTGGGAAACCGACGAAGTAACCAAGCAACCAAGCCGCTGTGATACTCGAACGCGCCTCTTGCAAACTGTGCTTTTCCACCAAACAGGATTCCAACGAGACCCAGTAAGGAGCCGAGCAAAGTGTTCGGTGACGCCCAGATGACTTTCAAAGTTTTCCGAAGCATCATCGGTAATCAATCTTGTAGTGGAATGGGTTCAAATCGAAAGTTGTCAATTTGCATTTGGATCGTACAGCAGCGGAAAAAACTTACCCTCCATTTTGCTTCCTTTAGAAATCGGCGGGACGGTATTGAGTAAGACATCATCCGAATCCGATTCGGTTCCGTCGGCAAATACATTCAACACAATTGCGCGGCGGGGTCGGTCGGTTCGGTTTGCGTATGAGCCATGAATCAAAAGCGGATGATGAAACGCAGCTTGTCCCGCTTTCAATTCGATAGCGACCGGATTTTGAAATTGTTCCCATTGATCGTCGGTGAGAACTTTTCGAATTGCATTCATATCACCTGCGAGTCCCGTGGCCGGAAGCAAATCCCATTTGTGGCTGCCAGGAACGTATTGCAGGCATCCATTGTCCACGGTTGCATCGTCGAGCCCGATCCAGCAGGTTAAATGTTGCATCGGTTTGGTGCGGGTCCAGTAGGAGTAGTCCTGGTGCCAAGCGACAACGCCACCATGTTTCGCAGGTTTGCAAAAGAGTTGATCGTGCCAAAATCGAACGGGTTGATCGCCGAGCAGTTGCGATGCGGCCTTGAGAAACGGTGGATTCCATAAAATGTCGTGCAGTCCTTCGCGGATTCGCCAGGCTCCAAGAGCATGAAAGAGCACATTATTTGCATCCCCCGATTCGTTGGAGTGGTATTCATACCAAAATTCTCGGCCATCATGATTCGGGTCAAACAGCTCCGTTAACTCCCCGCGTAATGCCTCTAATTGTGGTGGATTGAGCAAATCAACGCCACTTACAAACCCGTTTGTTTCGAAATGGGAGAGTTGACCGGAGGATAATAAAAGTGGTTTCTCGTCATTTTCCGAAGCTTTCAGATTAAATAATGAGCCAATTGGCTGGTGAAAAATAGAGAGGTCTTGAGACATTTTGGGGATCGAAAAAAATTGACTTTAGCCAAGGCGTGATTTATACAAATTGTTTTCTAACAAAGACTTAAGTCAAATGGAACGGGCAGTTTGTGGGCTTGCGCGGCGTTCATCTTCAATTTGAAGCAGGCAAAAAAGATTGAAGATGAAACTATTGCACTGATTTCGCGTCCAAGTCATTTTGCGAGACGCGCATTATTTTGAGATGGCATCTAATTCTCAAATTATCCTACCCGCCTAGAACTTCAATTTTGGTTGACTAGACCCCTTCAGTTTCTATTTAAGATCTATTTGAACGCCGTTTACTTCAATTTGGTCAATTATTTCGTATGTTTTGAATCTAGCGATTCTAAATTCGCCAAATATGATGGGTTTTGATGGACCTTAAATCCAGCACTCATAAAATTATCTGTGGAGACTCCTGATGTCACGTAGTAACGTGTTCAGTCGCATTGCAACTTGGTTAAAAGACGCTGCTAATCTCAATGAGCTTCGGCTCGAAAAAGAAGCCCAGGCAAACATGCGGCGGCGGTATACGGTTCAGACGCTAGAAGACCGACAAATGTTGGCGGCTGACTTTCTTTATACCGCGGGGACTGAGTCTCTCGTAATGGATAACTTCTCGGAGGTTGTTCAAGAAGGGCTTACCATCGATGAAACGGGGGCTCACTACAGGTTTATCCTTGCCGAAGGCGTTTGGACAGGTGTAGATAACCCTGCCGTTGGTATTGATGGAAGTGGGTCGCAGACACTTCGAATCAATAAGACGGCCCTTGGCCCCACTGACATTAATACGGTTCGAATCGACGACGGAATTGGAGTCGACGTAAAATTCGATAACGTTAATTTCGGTGCATTGAGTGTCGATCCGATTCCTGATTTTCAGATCAATTCAACCAGAGGTGATATTACCCAAGCTGCGTTAGATGCCGTTCAATTTGGCAGTTTGGTTATCAACGGAGCGGACAACGTTATTCTCCGCGAAATCAACAACCAGTTTTCAAATGTAAGTATTACCGATACGAACATCGCTGAGATTCGCGACAACGACGACTTAACTTTAGGTCGCATTCAAATAAATGGCGATGCTGAGTTTGAAAACAACGGCCTAATGGAAATTAACGACGTTTTCGAAATCGGCGGAAACGTTTTGCTGAATTCGAACAATGGTGACATCTTGCAGGAGATCATCAACGATCGAAATGCAGCGATGATTGTACAGGGGAAAACGTTCCTGAAGTCTAATGTCGCAAGTCAATTCGGTATCTATCTTGGGTTTGGTGATCGAGATGGTGATGGCATTAATGACAACGATTTCGTTGGTGAAGTTGTAGTCTTGCAGGCCGCTGAAGTCGAAATTCGAGATGTCAATGACATTACCATTGGAGACTTTACGACGCACACCTCTGCTACACCAGTTCGAAATCAGGTGTATGTCGAAGCGGAGAATGGAACGATAACAGTTGCAGGCACCGTCAGCGTACAGGGTGATATTGACGTTGATGGCAAGGTCTTCCTTCGTGCCAGTGACGGCGTTGTCCAGACGAATCAAGGTATCATTATTGCCGACGATTTAATTTTAGTCGGTCAAGGAGACTTCATTCTCGACGGCGATAATGTCTTGTTCGACAATAACAATGGTCGATCAGGTCGAATCTCTGCGGACGTTACTGGTGACTTGGTGTTTAACAACACTGAAGACCTGCAAATCGCACGGAACTCGTACACGTTTCCGGACATTGGTACCGGTGTCCGCTCGCTTTCCATAAGTTCACTACGAGTTCGAACACTACTTGATGGTTCAAAAGGGAATGCTGTCTTTTCCACAACGGACGACAACATCACACAACAAAGTAGTGCGCCGATTATTGTTGACCAGTTGACGCAGTTTGATGTAGGAACTGGAAATGTAACACTTGAACTTGGCGACGAACTGGGCAATCTGCTCAATGACAACAATTGGAATCGATTGGAAGTCATCAGCGGCGGAACCGTTAGTTTTGTAGATGAAGATGAGTTAATTGTTGGCGACGTTTCAGCAACCGGTTCGGCTCGTTTTCAAACACAAAACGAAAAACCGTTGTTTTTCGATGGCGTCATTGTCGTATCGAACAACGTTTTAGCTCAGTCTAACTTAGGTGCTACGCAGTTAAGTGGATCGATCGATGCAAGTGGTTTGATCGTTGATGGCGTAGGCGACTTTGTATTCGATTTTCAAAATGCGATTGGGGATGCAGGAACATTTGGTGATGTTGCCGCGGATATTGAAGACGGAGAATTAATCTTAAAGAATCAGTTTGGTTTGGAATCCGATTCGATCACAAGTTTCGGCACAACGATTGTTGGAATATCGGGAAATGACCTCCGTCGCGTTTGGCTGCAGGGCGATGGTTTGTCCATTGCTGATGCGATCGCATCGGAACTGGTATTCCTCGAATCGAATAAGGGTATTTCGCAAGTCGCGGCTATTACGACACCTGAGTTGATGGTTTTAAGTGAGGAAGATGTTGATCTAACCTCAAACAACATGGTAAACGTCGTCGCGATGAATTCCAACGGGAATGTCAACTACACCAGCGATATAGAATTTGAAATTGGCTCGGTTTCATTTGACTTGCTGACGCTTGCTGGAATCACGCTTGAATCGACAGTCGACAATAACTTGTCGATTACAACGACAAATGATGACGTTGTGCAAGCTATGGATGCACCCATTATCGTTGATGGTACGGTAACGATCGATATTGGTTCTGGTTGCGTCGATTTCGTTTTCGGCGATGGCAACGCAGACACTTTTAACGACAATGACTTCACCACCATCGCAATTTTATCTGCTCTGCAAATAGAGATTGTTGACCGGGACAGTTTCACGACAGGCTCCATCGATGTCACAGAGCAGATTCGCTTGCAGTCTGAAACAGGTGCCATTTTTCTCGGTGGCGATTTGACGGCGGGAACGATTGTGCTGCTTCAATCTGGGGATGGTGTAGAACAAATTCCAGATGCTCTTGGCGGCTTGGGAGTGATATCGACTCCTGCACTGATGTTACAAGGAACCGGAGATTTCCTTTTGACGCATGACAATCAGGTGGGCTCAGCAACCGTTGATGGTTTGATCGCGGTAGACATTGTTGGCGTCTTTGAATTCAACAATGCATTTGGACTACGCACCGTAGATTTGGAATTCCTGCAAAAGGACGGGGTGATTGTAACCATCGCTGGATTCAATGTTGATACCGGCGGAAATGCTTTGGTTTTGAATGTGAACGGATTGACGATAGAAACGGAGATTGTTGCTCCGAAAATTGTGATCAACACTGTGGGTGACATCATTCAATCGCCCGCCGGTCGATTGGTGACTGACGAATTAGTTCTTACAGGTACAGGAAACTTTGATCTCAACGCATTGAACCAAATTGGCACATCGACGGTTCCTGGTGTTGTTGCGATTAGTGTCGCCGGAGATGTTTCGATCACCAACGAATTTTCGATCGTGTTTGACACGATCGTTTGCGGCGATGATACATTCGCCGGTGCGACGGTGATTCCAAATGGTGCGGCGGCTGACGGTGATTTGACACTTACGGTTGTCAACGGCGACGTGACTCAGGCAAACGATTCGATTTTCGAAGTCATTGGCCTTATGACATTTGATGTTGGTGCGGGATCGATTAATCTCCTCGGGTTTGCGACGGAGACCAACGACTTCAGCGTTTTGGTTGTTGAGTCGGCTGGTATCGCTGAAATTGCGGATCGAAACTCGATTACGTTCAATACTGTCACTGTCACGAATGATGCCTTTTTCCGATCAGGTGATGTTGAGCTAGGTGCAATTAGCCTCAACGACAATATCAGTGTCGGTGACCAATTCATGCTTTCATCATTCAGTGGTGTTGTTCAATTGAGTGGCAATGTTGCCGCTGGAACGTTGTTGCTCGAGGGTGTGGATGACTTCGATTTGGCGGCTGCTAATGAGATTGGAAACATCTCCACGAATATTTTGGGAAGCTTGTTCTTAACGAACTCGATTGACTTAAATATCGTCAAAGATTCGTACACCACGATTGATGGAGATACAACGTCGTTCCTCGGCGTGAACATTGATAAAGGGTTATTTGACGGTAATCTTGAAATCACAACATCGAATGATAATGTTTCCCAAGATCCTGATGCACAAATTAGAGTCGCTGAAACTGCACTTTTTGCACTTGGTTCTGGCGAGATAGACCTGACGTTTGGCGACTCGAACTTAGACACTTTAAATGACAATGATTTGAACGTTTTGGCAGTGGCTTCTGCGTCGAGTGCTGAAGTCGTTGATTTCAACAGTATCAGTCTGGATAACGCGAGTATTTCCGGAAAGCTTTTTGTTGAGTCTGAGGGGGGGTCGATTTCGATCCAAGGTCAAGTTTCGGCTGATGACCAAATCATGTTGCAAGCTTTGGCGGGTGCCGGTACCAGTATCGGTGCTTTACTTGATACCGATGAGTTATTGATCCAGGGATCTGGCGAGTTTGATCTTACTGGTGATAACCGAATTGGCTCATTTGCTACACCAGGTAGTTTCGCTGCTGATGTCGATGGGAACGTCCTGCTCAGCAACCAGTTCGGCGTTTATTTTGACGATCTGACATTTACTCAGACGGATGGAACGATCAACAACGTTGTCGGTGTAAATGTTGACGCCGGTTCGCAAAAAGGAAACTTGTTCGTTACAGCTGAAGGTGATATCACTGATAATGATGCTGTAGACATTACCGTTGAAGGGCATGCTGCGTTTGTTGCGTCCATTGTTAACGATGTTGAGCTAGGTCAAACCAACACACTGACCTCAATGTCAATAGGTTTGGGTGGTCGCAATGCAGATGTAGTGAAGAGCGACGCCGTCATTCTGGATGGTGTATCCATGACAGGGGCTCTTGATATCACGTCGATTGGTGGGATTAAACAAAGCGGACTTGATGTCTCGGGATTGGTTGGTGCTCGATTCGTCGAAGTTGGCGGTGATTCAGTCTTTACGGTCGATAGCGTGAGTGGCGCGGTCGAAGACTTGAGTGTCAATCTTCAAAGTGTAGATGCCGATTTGGCAAACAACGAATTCGGTGGTGACATCGTGATTCAGGGTACGTCTTTCACTGGCACCGGCACGGCCAATGGCCAACTTGGATCGGTTCAAGTTCGCAACGCGATCGTCGATGCAGCATCCTTTCCAACGATTAATCGAATCGCCAGTGACCGTCTAAGCAACATGACTGTATGGGCGCCGAACAGTTCGTTGGTGATTAAAAATACGGGGGCCGCAATTGACTATGACGTCGAAGGAAACATGACGGTGTTTGCGGGCGTCGATTCGGAAACAGGAGTTGTCGGCGGCCGATTGAAGGTCACCGATAATGCAAAGACTCGATCGCTTCGCGATGAATCCGGTGTTTCGATTAACGTTGACGGAAACCTGTTTACCAACGCAGCAAATACACTTGTTTTGGCTAACCATGCCGGAGATTCCATCACGGTGGGTGGACGGTTAAGCCTTGTCAATCAAGGTGGAGCGAATGAAAATCGAATCCGACTGGGTGTGCAAGGTGGAGCAGTTGCTCGAGGCACCGATAGCGGTGCCAATGTTGTCGCTGACACTTTGCGAGTTCGGGCGAATCGAAATGGGACTGACGGCCATGTGACTGTTAGTATGGATAGCGATATCGACTTCACCAATTCAAACTTTGCAACGTCATTGGTTGCGGTTTCGAGTGGCAATATTTCCGATGAGTCAACCGCATCAATCGTTGTCGCAAATGGTGCTTCTTTTGATGGCGGCGACGTCATCCTTGGTGATGACAACGCAACGAACACAACGAACTTTGGGTCTGTCGGTTTCAATGCCAACAATGTTGAGTTGACTGAGGACACTGCTGCCCGTCTCAACGGTTCGGCGGTGACTGGCGTCTTTGATATTTTGGCAAAAGGATCAATTCGACAAACGGGTGCTGATTCCCAAGGTCGAGCGGGAACTGATTTTATTGAGGTCGGTGGTAATGCAACGTTCACCGTTGACGCGTCGATCGTACCGATCGACCACCTTCAAGATGGCTCAGGAAGAGATGTGATGCTCATCGCCGATGGTAGCAAAGACGTGATGAATAACGTGTTTGAGGGCAGTGTAACCGTGCAGACGACGCAAAAATTAAGTGGCGGAAATGGTACATTGCGAAGTGTTGGTATTCGTAACATCGCGACAAATGCGACAGTTCCAGTTATTAACACAACGGAAACGGATCCGCTGAAGAACCTGACGATTTGGTTCCCCAACAGTTCGGTTGAATTCGTTGAACAAGGCAACAGCGTTGACTACAACATCGTTGGAAACTTGAGTGTTTACGCAGGAGTTGATGCTGCAAATGGAAAATCGAACGGTGTGAAATCGATTGTGAACGATGCGGTTTCACGAGATATTGTTGATGCGTCCAACGTTTCGATAAATGTTGGTCGTATTGCACGCTTCCAAGCAGCAAACCGAATTCAACTGGTTGACGAAGCAACGAACTCTCTTGCTGTTGGGGTTTTGACAGAACTGACATCAGAGGGTGGTGCCGATGGAAATCGAGTAGATGTCGGGACTTCATTGGCCTCTCGCGGAACAGATAGTGGTGGCCAATTCGAAACGAAACGATTGAAGTTCACGATCGAAGATACCGGAATCGGTGGAAACTTGACCGTTGTTGCTGACTTGGGATTTGTTCTGGATGCATCGAGTTCTGCACCTTCTGTTGTTTTGAGCCCATAGGTTCTACTTTGAAAAGTAGATAAGTTCCCATGTTAAATTGAACCCTGACGATTCATTTGAACCAAATAAGCACGGCAATGTCCGTGCTTTTTTAGTTGGTGTACAATCGCGGGCGAGTTGCCGAATATCGCTAACAAGAGTTGCTTGACAAAAATCGGATTGCAAAATGAGAAGTTTTCAAGATGAAGCAAGTTCCAGCGTGAACAATGCAAAGTACCTGGCGTTATTGTTGATTTTCCTTGGATCAATCCTCGGCATAATTTACTTGACGAATGAACGCATTGTTTTGCAGAAAGTCATTTTAGCGCTGGTAATGCCGATCGGCTTTTGTTGGATGGGACTATTGACCCTGACTTACTTTTTGTTGGTCAACAATCGGCGTGGGCTTGGATTTACGGCGATGGTGTTTACGCTACTATTTTCTCTGTGTGGAAATGAGATGGCTTCCAACGCCGTGGCGACCAACTTGGAGGAGCAGTATTTCGGTTTCCGCGTTGAAGATTCAGCCGTCTACGACTACGTCATTGTGCTCGGTGGCGGAACGAAGTTTTCTCGCAACGAACGATCTGAATTGTCGTCGAGTGGCGATCGAGTGATGCTGGCGTTGCAAATGTATGAAAACGGAAAAGCGAAGAAGTTGATATGCACGGGGACGAATATCAAGGGGCTTTCGCTGGCCGACGTTCCATCGCCCGGTGAGCAAGCGATGGAAATTTTGACCCGTGCCGGAGTGCCCAGTAAGAGCATCGAACTTTCTGAAGGGCGGAACACTAGCGAAGAGATGGCTCAACTGGCAAAGCGTTTCAATAAAGGGGAGAAGATCGGAATCATCACTTCAGCTTGGCATTTACCGAGAGCGATGCGATTGGCCCAAAAAAAGCAGTTGAAGGCTGAGCCGATTCCTTCAAACTTTATTTCATCCAAACCGAATTTCAAGTTAACGTCGATTATTCCGTCAGCGGGTGCGATGGCGGCAAATACGCAATTGGCGAAGGAATTGATTGCCAAGGCGGTTGGGCAATAGTTGGCAATCCGCTAACTCAGATTGAAACGTTTTAGAAAAGGATACCCAGCGGCTTACTTCATTTTCATGGCCTCCGGTGAGGCTCACTTTGAATCTACAACGACTTGAGACTCTTTGATGCATTGCCCCGCGAGAAGATAAACGAAAATGGCAAAGACTGAAATCATCGGCCCCTCACCGACAACCCAATAACCTGGCAATTTAGAATGCAGATCGATTCCAGTGCTAAACAAACCAAACAAAAAGTGAAATCCGGCAATCGTTTTCATCAGGGGCAGGTACTTGTTCATGTCGAATGTGATCACCAAGCAAACGGCGCCATGCAAAGCGTACACAAGTGAGAGAGACCGAGTCAAATATTCAGTGATTGGTGTGAACGGTAGCTCCCCCAGTCCGAGCATTTCATGAATCGAATTCATCAGGGAATAGGGGAAGAAAATGGGCGCTATCGCCAAAAGCAACATGAACGCGTGGGCGCGAAGTAACCACTTTAAAAAGTCTATTTTTTTCATTTCGAACCAACATTAAATGGCAAAAGCGAGTTTATTGAACTTCGGATAACGTTTGGAACTGTACCGTTCCACTTCTCAACTCCTGCCCAATATACAAAAATGGGTAGAAGCTTGAGGGGCGATCGCAAAACGTTCTTCCCCGATTCGACTATTTTTAGGATCAACCGATGGCATCATCATTAGAACAGACGGAATGTCCCGAGTGCGGCCAGATCGTTCATTACCAACCACAACGCTGGAAAGCGCAGGTTGTTTGTTCAAATTGCCAAGAGACATTTGCGGTTGAGCCCGGTGCGAATTCGCCGGCAGCCGCATCGGGGAAGACGCCTCTTCCGTCACACTTGCAATCGCCATCACAAAACGTTGGGAGTTCACCAGCGATTCCCGATGAAACCACAACGACCGCCCTGAACTATAAACGTTCGAAAGCGGGTGGTCCGCTAATCGCAGGTTTGGTGATTTTGGTTTTCGTCGTTGTAATAGGTGCTGGAGTTATTTACCTCGTGCAGCTTGATTCGGTAGCAAAGTCAAAGGGCAACGACAACACTTCCGATGGGGACAAAGACGTGCCTGCGGAAATTAATTATCTGCTTGCCGGAAAAAAGAAAGGTCGTCTCGGCGAGGTCGAAGTTGCGATCCGGAAGGTTGAATATGCGCCATTGCGAGTTAAGGATCAAAATTTCAAGGTCCACGATTCTAGCGAAATGGTGGTTCAGGTTTACCTTGAACTGCGAACCAAGCGGATGGAAGAAACGGTTTATACCAGTTGGTATGGAAATCTATTCGAACGAGGTGATGCTGAGGTAGAGGCAACATTGCAGGACGAGACCGGGCGATTATGTGAAATGCCAGTTTATGAGGGTGTCTCGAGGGTACAGGGAAATACACCTTTCGCCAAATTAGAAAAGAACCAGAAAATTAATGATTGCATTATTTTTTCCATGCCCGAAGGAGTTGGTATCACGGACATCAAAGAGTTGCGTTTGAAGCTACCGATGGAAACGGTAGGTAGTGTCGGTGATATCTATTTCAAAATTCCACGCGACGATATTAAGTTGTACAACTGATATGAAAAATTGAGTTTCATTCAAGCGAAACATACTAATTGCAAACGAACGATTCGAAGTGTTTGGTCATTGCATAAAAAAAACCGACGTAAACCGTCGGCTTTTCATGTTTTAACTTATTCTTTTCCGGGGAGTGCAGCAGAACGTTTATTTAACCACGTCGCCGCTAATCGCAATTGTTTTCGTTACGCCACCCATGTCGGTCACGATTTCCAAAGTTGCTTTGAAAGGGCCGACTTGGTCACCTGATTTGATGGAGATGGGAACGATGTGAAGTTTCTTTTTGGCATCGGAGAATTTCGCTTCCACACGATCGTCACTTGCGTTCACGCTGACGATTTGAAAAGCATCTGATCCCTTTATGATCAGTTTTTTGCTGGTCGTTTCACCCATTTTCATGATCGACATATCAACCATTTTTGGGCTGATTGAAATCGCTTCTTCAACCTTGCCGAGAATTGAAACCGGGAATTCGTTCAGCCGGTTATCGTTGGTCTTCAAAAGAATTTGAAAGTTGTTCAAGTAACCTGGTTTAGCGCCAGGTTTTAAATTGGCAACCAGCTCGTAGCCCACAAGTGAGTTTCCACGGTGTGTTTCTTTCAACGCAACTTCGATATCGGGGCTGGAGGATTCTACGCTTTCCACTTTCCAGCTCCCTGTCCCAGCGTATTCAATAGAAACTTTTTGTGACCCACCGACTCCCTCTTTAAGCGTTTTGAAATCGATAGCTGGAGGGTGAATCACGATGTCCCGGCGGACATACCCTTTGACTTCCAGTTGGACCTCAGAAAAGTAAGGTTTGACAAATGACACGGTAACGGTCGCACGCCGAGCCCCAAGGAACGAACGGGTGTTAAACTTGCATCGGATTCCGCTCGTCTCGCCAGGTCGAACGACCTTTTTTTCGATTGACGGCGTCGTGCAATTGCAAGATGTCCTAACGGCAGACATCTCGATTGTGTTTTTCGTGTTGTTCTTAAACTCGAACACGTAATCGATTTGAGCAGCTCTCGCCACCGTTCCGAAATCGTGACTTTTCTTCTCGAAAAGATTGTGGGTGAATGCGTAATTTTGAGCCGAGACCAGAGATGGAATCAGGCAAACCGCGAGCACTAACGTTGAAACAGTAACTTTTTTCATGCTGCCTACCACCTTTTAGCTTTGATCGAAATTGAGTAATTCAAAAGAGGAGAGTACTCGCGAATCTAACACAAACGAAAGCAATCCCCAAAACCGTAAATTCAAAAAACAGACGAAATCACCGATCTCCACTTCGTCTCTCCTCTACGGGAATATACGGACTGGCTAAATTTTTGAATGAATATATTGCGAAATCACCGGCAAATAGGGGGAAAACTCGCATAAAATCAGAATAAACGTAATCACTTAATGGCAATTGGAATGACCCGTCGAACCGAAAAATTAGGATAAATAAGTTTTTGAGGGAATGTTGAAAACGCAATTTTGTTCGCAATCGCCCCCTCGTTTATGCCGCTGATGAAATCGAGTTTGAGTGCAATCCCATTGCAGATATGGCCAAATGTCTCGCATGGAACTGCGAGATGAAACTCCGAGCAGCTTCACGGAGGGATCAATTGGGAATCCAATTTCGGGGAAGATGCGTTGGGAAATTGGTTCTGTGCTCACTCACAAATCGCAGGCAGTCTACACCAACACGTTTTCCGGAATTTCAAAAGGTTTACGACAAATTGTTATCATTTGATTTGACGACAGAATAGCAAAGTTGCTCAAGCTCAATCGCAAGATCGACTCCAACAGCGCTAACCCCTTCAATTGAATTCAGAGTTACCGGCGCGAAGTTCATGATTCCAGTGATGCCTGCTGCTGCGACCTTTTCAGCAACAAGATTCGCTGCTGCGGCAGGAACAGCAAGAATAGCAAGTCGGATTTGATGTTGCTTCGCAATCGTTCCCAGTTCTTCAATATCGTAGACAGGAATGCCCTCAAATTGGCCAACCGTTTTCGAGGGATCCACGTCAAATGCTGCCGCGATTTTAAACCCTTTCTGGAAGAATCCGCGGTAGCCTAACAACGCTCGTCCCAAGTTTCCGCAGCCAATCAATGCCACCGCCCAATGGCGATCCGTTCCCATGATTTTTTTGATTTCGGCCACCAATTCTTCACACCGATAGCCGATCCCTGGATATCCAAATTGGCCAAAATAGGCGAGGTCTTTTCGGACTTGAGCATCAGAAAAGCCAAGTGCCTTTCCTAGTTTGGTCGAACTGACCGTGTCATTTCCTTGCCGTAACAAATTTTGCAACTCCCGCAAATAGAGACTCAATCGTCCTACTACGGCTTTGGGAACTGAGCTCAGCGAACGAACTTCATTGACCGGATCGCCATGTGATTCTTCGTTGTTAGCCATTTAATAGGGGCAAAATAAATGAGTTGGACGCGGTCTATCCCGGCAAATCTGAGCGGACTCAACTCAACGTACGGCGTTGTTCGCATTTTTTCAATATGTGAGGTGGCTCAATATCATTGATCGCCAATCGTTTCGCCTATTCAAGTCGGCTGAATTCACTAAAGGCGAAAACAAAATGAACCGCCAGAACAAAGATCGTTGAGTAAAGAGTTGTCCGAGTTACCGAATTGCTAACGTCGTTGGAGGAAAGCTTAGATTGAGCACCAATTGAGTAACTGATTGCTCCGATCCCAATACCGCAGATCAAGACTTTAAACAGAACCCAATCCGTACCCACGTAAAAAAAACTACCCGAAATTTCGAGTTGCCGATGGAAATACTGGTGCCAAAAATCGGCACTTTCATTGGGGAAGATGCTCAGGAACACAACAAGACTGATCCATCGAGCGGCTTGAAACGAAAGGTAAATCAGTAGCGGGGCACCAATCAAAAACGAGTACAAAATATTAGTCAAAAGATACTTTTTCGGTGATGCGTTCAACGATCTCATCGCATCCAGCTGTCGACCGTATTCCTTGGATCCAACATCTGCTGCGACTGCGCTGCCACATCGAGCTGCAATCAGCACCGTACCAATCACGGGAATTACGATTCGGTATAGCCCAAAGCCCACTGCTGCAAGGATGTCTTCCCGGATCAATGGCAAACTGAATCGACGAAACGGCAGGTATTCGAAGGCGAAGAAAGTCGTCACGAATCCAAGAATCAATCCCGCAATGATCAGGTAGATCATCGCGGTGATCCCAGTAATCAAATTGAAAAAGTGGAAGAAGAATCGCAAACCCCAAATCGGGCTTTTCCAAATCGGAATCAAACGAACCGGCAACAAAACCGCTTCTTCAATGAACTTGGTTGTGCCGATTGCGAATTGTTTTAATTTGCAAAGCGAAAAATTGACGATTCCCTGCTTCTCTTTGGCCTGCTCGTCTTCGGCTTGTGAACTCGTAGCGGACAAGGTTTGCAATCGCTCTGGAAGATCGCTCCATTTTTCCTTGGGGACCAAGTCCAATGACTTGGTAATTGGGTCCAGGAAGTAGATTTCGTCCGCGATAGGAACTAACGCTTGATAATCATGTGTAACAACAATGGCCGTTGTGTTGTGATTACGCGCTGTGTCACCGATCAACTCTGCGACCTTGTTTGCCGTTCCAATGTCCAAACCAGCAGTTGGTTCGTCAAAGAAAATGGTTTCTTTTCCGTAAGACAACGCGCGGGCGATCGCCAACCGCTGACGCTGTCCACCGCTCAATCGTGAAGTTGGCACATGCGTCGGAACGTTTAGGTCGTTTAGTAGACGAGATGCTTTTGGGGTTTTGATCGAATTGCTTGACCGATGCGAAATCGCGAAACGAACGTTTGCGGTAGGCGAAAATTCGTCAAAGAGCGCGAAATTTTGAAAAACAAAACCTGAGTTGCCCGCACAGGTATCGATTCCGTCGACTTTAATTTGTCCGCTATACCGGATTCCATCTTTTTCCCGAGGCAATATCCCGGAAAGGACTTTCAGCAGAAGCGATTTTCCCACACCACTTGGGCCGACAATCAAAGTGATTTTGCCGCGTCCGAATCTGGCGGTAGCACTATCGAGCAGGGTGCGGTTTCCTGCAATTAAATCTAGATTTTCAATCTTGACCTGAAGGTCTTCAGACATGTCCTCGCTTGAATTCGCCTCTGATGCGATCATGGGTTGACCTCCGCCATGACGAATTCTGGAATGAGATCATTCTCCCGGACGAAGTTTCCTTCAATCTCGATCGCCAAATCGAAACGGTTTTCAATTTTGATGGAATTGTCCTTGTAGCGTAGGATCAACCATCGCTGATCACGTTGCAAGATTTGATTTCGAAGAATTCCAGCGAATTCACGCGTTATTCCTTTCTCGAAAGTACCAAAAATCTGATCACCAATTTCTCGAAGTTTGATTTCAAATTTGTCGCTCGTCGATCGAATGGCTGCCAACGCTCGCGTATTGGAAAAGTTGTCTTGAAAGACTTGGTTGAGGCGCTCGTTTTGAAAAAGGATATTCCACAAGGTTTCCTTGATCAACGATTTGATTTCTTCATCTTTCAGAAGTTGGTCGATACCATCTTTTCCGGCAAGTTTGACTTCGGGATTGGCAGAGATTTCTTTCATGATGCTTTTGGCCAGCGCATAAAAATCGTCAGCGTGTTCTTCCAGTACCGGGATCGCGTCATTCTTTACAAAACGCGACCATTCTTTTTGCAACAAGTTGCTATCGGTGAGCGGAAATTTGTCATAGACCAATCTCCAGCCAAACCGCCAAAGTGATGCCCGCTTCCAAATCTCATTTCCGACTTCATTGAGTACTGGTTTCGATCTTGCTTCGACAATTGGCCAAATTTCATCTTTAACCAATGGAATCAATCGCTTTTCTACAAAGCCTTCCTGATAACGCGCTGCGATTCCTGCGAGTTTTTCGCGGTTTTGAGCGAATGCATGTCTGAGGTCTTCTTGTAGGACTCTTCCGACGTCCTGCAATGTATCGAAAACGATTGGACTAAATTCGTCGACAATTTCCTTTTGATGAAGTTCAAAGGTGGCTTTCAGTTCGGTGATCACCTTTTGGCGACGAGCAGTAGGAAACAGTTTCTGAAAAGCCCATTCAAACGAGGATTCAGATTGATGGATGGTCAGGTAACAGTCATTCGTGATCGGCGGTGAATCACCGAAGAATACGACCCGAGCCGACGGGGTGAACTTCGCTACCAACGAAGCGTTGTCACTTGCTGGCAGAATCTGACCAATTCGTTTTAGGCCGTTTTCGGTAACCGCAAAAATGGGGTCACCACTCTTCATGTTTAGGTTCTGATCGAAATTGACCGTCACGTATTGGCGTTCGGCACGCAGATAATGTGAAACGCCTCGTAATGATTGAATCCACGGGTTTTCGGAAAGCAGAATCGGCGCAAGTAAGACCGAAAGGATAACGACGATCCAGAATGAAAATCCGAAAACGATTCGAAAGTTTTTCAATGCTTTACTGAGTTGTTAGAGACTTGTGGGAATTATGCCGACACATTTTACTGTTTGCTGGCAAGTTGCAGCAATGAAAAAAAATCCATTCCGCCGTCGCACTCTGACATTTCGGATTCATTTAGGGGCGTAGTAGATCACAAAAAATGTGACAGTTCACTTTCATATCAACAATTAGCGAATGCGGTCAGCAACGTCATGGGCTTTCCATAGCCTTAGTTTAGATGCCAAAAGCCGGCCGGTTATTTCAAAAGAAATTCGAAATTGGTTTTTTGCCCGGATTTTCAGGCTGTAAGAACGAAAAGTCGATAGATTTTCGGATTTTTCGCCGGATTGAGAATTGTGGACGCAGGCCTACTCATCTCTTGACAAATTTGTCGCCCGTTCCATCGTGACACTTGGGTTGATCTTTGGATTGAAACGGAATTTGATGGTACCCAGTTAAAGATCTCGTCAAACACCAACCCGTTCTTAACGCGGAGGTTTGGCGTGAAACATAGAGGACAAAGTCTTGATTTCTGTTTCGAGAACTTTTTTTGCGGCAGGATGCTCTAGTTTTTGCATTGCTCGCGAGAATTTCGGCCGCAATGATTCGAATTCAGACTCGAACCGCCGGCTCAGTTTTGTTTTGGTTTCGTCATCGACGTCGTCAATCGAATCTAGCCTTGATTCAAGGCTTTTTAACTCGGACAACAAAGCCGCAAGTTGCGGTTTGATTTTTTCCGCCGATTTTGTGACCGCTGCAGTCTCTAGTTGTTTGGCATCTTCTTTTCCGGGTGGGTCTTCAGGATCGCTAGATGCGCCAACTTCAATCTGATCACAAACCGAGACGACACGATCCATGACCTCAAGGAACTCTGTAGCGATTTGGTCATGCGAGTCACTTGCGCACCCCAAAAACAACGAACTCACCAAGGCTAGGAAAGTGAATAACGATGGTAGAGATTGACCAATTCGATTTAGACGTCGCGTCATGATGTTCCTGATATTCGATCTGAACTGTGATTAGAACAGCTTTTCAGGAAACCACCAAGGATAAAAAAACGTGATCGTCATCGAAACAGAGGATTTGAGGCAGAACGGTTCGGTTTGGAAATCTGGTAAAAGTTTTCGGCGGGCCGAGCGACGAAAATTTGGTTGAATTGATGGGCTTATCGATCGATTGTTTTGAAATAATCGGACAATTTACGGGTCGCGGTGACTTTTTCAGGATTCATCGTTCCAGTAAAATAAAATAATGAGTCCGAAGTTCGCTGAACTGCTTTACTGGAAAAAAATATGCTATTTGCCCAAAAACCTTTTTTAGAAAGGGTGCAGTCGGATCCGACGTGGATTGCGATCGGTGTCGGCATCCTCTTCCTGCTCGCGATCGTTATCGCGTTAGTGGCCGCATTCATCAAGTATGGAAAACTCTGGATTCAAGCGTACTTTGCTAAGGCTGACGTCACGCTGCTCAGTTTGATTGGAATGGGATTCCGGCAGGTTCGGCCGTTGGTGATCGTCACGGCCAAGATCATGGCGGTTCAAGCAGGTTTGGACATTAGCCGGCGTGATGGTGTTTCGACTTCTCGTTTGGAAGCTCACTATCTTGCGGGGGGTGATGTGATGAAGGTCATCAACGCAATTATCGCGGCACAGCGAGCCGGGATTGATCTGGATTTCGATCGAGCTGCAGCAATTGACCTTGCTGGACGCGATGTGCTTGATGCAGTGAAGACCAGCGTCTATCCGAAAGTGATCGATTGTCCCGATCCACAACGAAGCGGAAAAGCCTATTTGAGCGCGATTGCAAAGAATGGCGTTGAATTGAAAATTCGTGCTCGTGTTACGGTGCGAACCAATCTTGAACAGTTGATCGGTGGCGCGACGGAAGAGACGATTATCGCTCGGGTGGGTGAAAGTATTATTTCGTCGATCGGTTCGTCTGAATTCCACGAAGATGTATTGGAAAATCCCGATCGAATTTCCAAAGCGGTTTTGGAGCGTGGCTTAGATGCCCACACTGCTTTCGAAATTGTTTCGATTGACATTGCTGATATTGATGTTGGTGACAATATCGGTGCTCGTTTGCAAGCGGATCAAGCGGAGGCTGAAACACGAGCCGCCCGTGCGTTTGCCGAGCAGCGACGTGCAGAGGCGATTGCCTCTGAGCAGGAAATGATTGCGAATGTCGCCGCGAATCGAGCGAGGTTTGTTCTAGCCGAAGCCGAGGTTCCCAAAGCCATGGCGCATGCTTTCCGGTCAGGGAACTTGAAGGTAGGCGGTGGTAACGCCTAATCGCATATCCTTTCCAATAGAAAATTGACGAACACAAAAAACGCTGTGGGCTTGGTGATCCGACGGCGTTTTTTTGTTTATCAATTAGTTCTCCATGGGTAACGTAATCGTTGCGGTTGTTCCTACACCCGGTTCGGATTCATATTTTAATCGTCCGCCAAGTCGCTCGATTGTCGAATAAGCCAAAAAGACACCAAGCCCCATGCCTTTGCCCGGTTCCTTCGTTGTAAAAAACGGTTCTCGCATTCGACGCAAAACATTTGGCGTCATACCGGTTCCGCGATCGAGAACCTGCCAGACAAGTTCCTTTTTAAATTTCGTTTTTACAACTTTCAAGTGGAACTTGATGCGAGAATCCGCAGATTCAGCTTGAGCATCAAACGCGTTTTTGATGATTCCACCAATGGCGAATCCAAGTGCAGTCAATGGCGTTGTAAGCGTTTCCGTTGAATCTTGCGTGGAAACCTCCATCTCATATTGAAGGGTAATGGGTAATTCCGAGATCACGTATTCCGCGAAGTCTTTGACCGTAAGGTTTTGAAGTGGCTCCCCGGCACTTTGCCCAGCATCGGCAGACAATTTCGCGAGGATACCACGACAGCGATCAAGCTCTTCTTTTATGAGGGAAACGTCCTCCGACAGGATCTCACTCGAGATTAAGTTGTTGGGAATTGGGCTGGTTGGTTCCGATGGCGCCCGATTCTTAAGCAATTGTTGAAGCTCATTGATGACAATTGAAATTGTAGATAATGGCGTCGAAAGTTCATGTGCGGCTCCTGCGGCCAATGTTCCCAATGCCTGTAGTTTTTGGGTTTCGGCCTCACGCGCTTCGGCGATGCGAAGGGCTTCGCCTTGGAATCGGACTTCAGAAGTTAGGCGTGTCACAAAATAAACGATTACCGATGAACAGGTTGTAAATGCAATGATCATTCCGGCTTGCGGCAGCGTTAGCTCGCCTGAGATTCTTACCGGTTCAAATGCTTCTCCAATATCAAGTTCTGGAACATCAACGTGGCTGTAAAGCAACACGCAATAACAGAAAACAGAGAGCAAATTTAATGACCAGGACCAGCGATTCGACAAAACAAATGCTGATAAAGACAGGTTGACGAAAAAGAAAAAACTGAACGGATTGGTTGGTCCCCCAGAAGAATAGAGGAGTGCAGTCAAGGAAAGGAGATCAAGGGTCATGACCAAGCCGAGCACTAAATTGATTTCAGTCGAAGCCATGTGCTCCGCAAATTTCTTTAAAAACCGACGATGCCAAAGTTCGAGAAAAAAATTGGAGACAGCAGTGACACACAGAATGATGCCCAGGGAGAAGATTTCGAGTTGAATTTTCAAAATCGAGATCACGGTCAAGATCGTCAGGAATTGACCGATTACAGCCACCCAACGCAGTTTGATCAGCCAATCGGCATTGACGACCTCCCGACGCGGAATTCTCGATTCAGTAGGGTTCGATTCCAATTTTTTCAGCTCTTGTGTAGAAGTTTGTTTGGCAAAACGTTCGCAGGATGTGCTTGATTCCGTCTCAATAGCCTTTTGTGGATTGGGATTTCGCTTTTGGCCCCCAGGCCCGTCGCTCAGTCGGCGATGTTTTATTTTGACCTGCCAGTCAAATCATTCAACGGACTATGGTTCCGGTTACGTCTCAAAAGCCATAAAATGACGTGTCAAAATAATTGATGCAATAGACTGCTCGCCCCAAATCCGATCGTTTCTGACTCGATGGTGAGCGACATGTTCTATTTGAAATGATCGAACCACCGACTTCTCTTGAACATGAATAAGAATTGGCAAAAAGAATATCCGTTTGAATCGAAGTTTTTTGATCAGG